>NZ_JASATH010000127.1:0-23656 GCF_038440215.1 Inquilinus sp. OTU3971
CCCCGCTATCCCCCCCCCCCCCCCCCGGAGAGGTTAAACCCCCCCCCCGGGGGGAGAGGGAGGGGCCCGGCCCGCTTGGGCCGGGAGGGTGAGGGGGCTGCCCGTCGGCGTCGGGCTCACTCGTCGTTGAACGGGCCGATCATCAGCGGCTCGAGCTTGAACCAGTTGCCGAGCTGGCTGTAGGTCAGCTTCACCGGCTTCAGGTCCCAATACACCTCCGACCGGGTCGGGCCGATGCATTCCAGCTGGCCGGATTCGTTCTTCTCGCGCTTGCAGCCGTCCTCGCTGTCCAGATAGTAGACGCGGCCGTAGATGCCGGCCTGGTCCTGCTCCACCGTGCCGAAGAAGGCCTCGACATCGGCGTCGTTGTTCTCGCCGCCGAAGAAGGATTCCTCCGGCTTCACCACCGCCTCGTTGAAGCGCAGGTTGTAGTCGTAATAGCCGGTGTAGTTGCGGCTCTGCCCCTTGGCGTCGGTGAAGTTGCCCTCTTCCTCGACATAGCGGATCGAGCCGGCGACCTTGTCGGTATAGGCCTGGTTGCCGATGGCGTATTGGAAGCTGATGCCGTTGTTGTCGGTCAGCCAGTTGCCGAGCTCGTAATCATAGTCGAGATTGCCGGAGACCCGGGTCTGCGGCAGGAACGAGAACGGGCCCGGCGCCAGCACCAGCCCCTGGAAGGCCAGCGGGTCCGGGTTCTTGACCTGGATCGTCACCACCTTGCCGTTGACGGTGCGGGAATACAGCTTGTCCGCCGCCTTCGAGGCGCGGTTGATCTGCTCGCCCAGCTCCCACCAGCGGGTGACCTCGCGGCCCTGGATGACGCCGCCGAACTTGCCGCTGGACTGCTGGCCCTTGACGATGTCGAGCCGCAGATTGCCGGATTCGGGCTGGTAGCGCCCGCCCTCGTCGATCGGCGTCTCGCCGCGCAGGATCGCCACTTCCTTGGCGATCTGGCTCGGGTTCTGCGGGTTGTTGACGTCGATCCGCAGGCTGTAGGTGATGGTGTCCTCCGGCTTGCGCTGGGCCGAGCCGGCATAGGCCATCAGGTCCGCCACCGTCAGGGCCTCGATGGTGTAGACGTCGAGGCCGTTGGTGTTGCGGACGCTGCGCGAGTTGAAATCGATGGTCATATGGCCGGTGACCTTGGCGCCGTCGGTCACGGTCTGCAGGCCGCGATTGGCGCTTTGGGCCCAGGCCGGCGTCGCCGCAAGCAATGCGGCCAAGGTCGCGACGCCCGCTGTCATGCGATGAGTCATGGTCTCCCCCTTCAATTCTGCCGTGGGCGGGGCTGTCTCCGCCGGCCGCATTCTGGCACTGCATAATGGGGCAGGCGACTCGGGGCTTTTCCATGGCGAAGACGAGGCAGGGCGGCGGCGGGGCGCCCGGGTCGGGGGTGACGGTCCGGCCGATGCGCGGCGACTCGGCGGAGATCGCGGCGGTGGTGGCGCTGATCCGCGGCGCCTTCGCGGACTACATCGACCGGCTCGACCCGCCGCCCAGCGCGGTGCGCGAGACGGCGGAGAGCATCACGGAGCTGCTGGGCCGCGAGCTCGGGCTGGTGGCCGAGATCGGCGGGTCGGCGGTCGGCTGCCTGTTCCTGCAGCGGCGCGAAAGTGGCGACATCTATGTCGGCCGGGTCGCGGTGGCCGGCGCGCATCGCCGCGGCGGCGTCGGCCGGGCGCTGATGGCGGCGGCCGAGGCGGAGGCGCGTCGGCTGGGCGGCCGTCGCCTGACCCTGGGCGTCCGCCTGGCGCTGGACGGCAACCGCCGCTTCTTCCAATCGCTCGGCTTCGCCGAAGGCGCGCTGCACGCCCATCCAGGCTATGACAGGCCGACCTGGGTGGAGATGACGAAGGCGATCGGGTGAGAGGGCCGACCTGCGGGCGCCTCCGCCCCTTTGTGGACATTCGTTCTGTCGTGATAGTTTGGGCCATGACCATCGTCGAACCCGAGCTCAGGCTTTCAGCGCAATGCGCACTGCTCGGCGCGATCCACCCCGCGATCAGGCTAGTTAAGATCAAGCGAGAGGGGGCGACGATCAGAATGACGATCGTGGCGGCTGAAGATCTCGGCAACGATGCTATCGACGCGCTTTCAGTTGCCGCCACGGAAATCGTTGCCGACTTTCCGATGTGCCAGATCGAAAAACAAGTGATCGTAAGCACGGATGCCTTGCCCAAAGAGAATATCCTGGCTGAGGGCTGGGTCTACCAACGACTGGAGCACAGCATCCGCTAGCCGTTCGTGCGAACAATCTGCATTGGTCAGACCGTCCGCCCGACGGCCCGCTCACCCCCGAAAACTGCGGCGGAACTCGCGCGGGGTCATCGCCTTCAGCGCCCGGAACTGGCGGTTGAAATTGGCGATGTTGGGATAGCCGACCTCGTCGGCGACATGGGCGATCGGCCGGTCGCTGTTGATCAGCAGCGAGCAGGCCTGGCCGATGCGCAGCTGGGCGACATAGCGCGACACGGTCAGCCTTGTGTGCCGGCGGAAGAAGCGGTGGAAGGCCGAAGGGCTGAGGCAGGCCAGGCCGGTCAGCCTCGCGATCGGGATGTCGTCGCGGTAATGGGCGTGGATGTGGTTCAGCACCCGGTCGATCCGGGCCTGCTCCGGCGCCGCCACGGCGGCCGGCAGCGGCGCCGGGGCGGCCAGCGGCGCCCGGCCGTCGTCCCGCGCCAGGGCGGTCAGCACCTCGATCAGCCGCAGCAGCCGGCCGGCGGGGTCGAGATCCGGCATCGCCTCGATCGCCGGCCGCACCGAAGCGGCGACAGCGGTGGAGAAGGCGAGGCCGCGCCCAGCCTCGTCGAGCAGGCGCGCCACCGGCCGCAGCTCGGCCAGCGACCCGACCAGCCGCGTCGCCCAGTCCGGCGAGAACCACATCACCAGGGCGATGTGCGGCCGGGCCGGGTCGATCCGCTCGCGCGAGCACCAGGTGTGCGGCAGGTTCGGCCCGACCAGCACCAGGTCGCCGTCGTCATACTGGCCGAGATGGTCGCCGACATGGCGCTGGCCGCGGCTGTTCAGGGTCAGCGTCAGCTCGAATTCCGGGTGGTAGTGCCACTCGAACGGGATGGCGTCGTCCAGCCGCCGGTTCAGCAGCGTCCAGGACGCATCCCCCGGCACCGTCACCTTCTCGAAGATCGGCTGCATGGCGGGAACTGATACACAACGACGGCCTGCACACGGCCTGACGCGACTCCAGTATCAGTTTTCGGCAGGCGGCGCCAACATGGCAGGCCCGGACGGCGCTACAGTCCTGACATGGACGGCCGAACGCCGCACCGCTCAGGGGAAACGCCGATGGACCGCTATCAGTACGGGGACAACCGGCCGGGCAACGCCTCGGTCTCCTACACCTACGACACCCAGCTCAAGGACATCGAGAAGACGCTGCCGCTGCGCGTCCTGTCCGAGGCGGACTGGAAGCACTGGATCACCTGGGGCTATGTCGTGGTCCCGAACGCCGTACCGGCCGAGAACCTCCAGCGCACCCGCGACCTGCTGTGGGAGTTCCAGGAGATGGATCCGGCTGATCCGGAGAGCTGGGTGAAGCCGCAGCTGCGCGACCATGCGATGAAGGAGCTGAACAACAGCGGCATGGTCGAGATCTACAATCACCAGCTGCTGTGGGACAACCGCCAGCACAGCCGTGTGTATGACGCCTTCGTCGACATCTGGGACACCGAGCGGCTGTGGGTCACCATCGACCGCGCCAACCTGAACCCGCCGAACCGGCAGGCCCGCGGCTTCAACGGCTTCATCCACTGGGACGCCGACACCTCGCTGACGCCGCTGCCGGTGAACTGCCAGGGCGTGCTGTCGCTGGTCGACACCGACCCGGAGATGGGCGGCTTCCAATGCGTGCCGGAGCTGTTCCGGACGCTGGAGACCTGGCGCCAGACCCAGCCGGCCGACCGCAACCCCTGGGCGCCGGACACCGCCGGCTTCGAGATCAGGAACATCACCATGAAGGCAGGCGACCTGCTGATCTTCAACAGCCTGCTGGCGCACGGCATCCGCCCCAACCGATCGCAGGACCGGGTGCGGATGGCGCAGTACATCTCGATGGCCCCGGCCGACGAGGGCAATGCCCAGCTGCGCGACTGGCGCATCCAGTCCTGGCGCGACCGCGAGCCGCCGCAGGGCTACGCCTTCCCCGGCGATCCGCGCGAATGGGAGAAGACCCGCTATGAGCGCGCCAGGCTGACCCCGCTGGGCGAGAAGCTGCTCGGCCTCGCCTCCTGGGACGAATAGGCCGGCGCGGCGCCCCGGCGCCGATCATGTCCCATTCGTAACTTGTCCGGGGCCGGGCGCGGCGCGAAGGTCCGGCCCCGGAGGTGCGCCATGGCGGCCGATGATATGGCATCGAGGAAGGGCGGAAGCGCCCGGCGCTGGCTGCGCGGCGCCGGCGAGCTGGCCGTGCTGCTGCTGGTGATCGCCGCCGGCAAGACCGCCATCGCCGAGCCCTTCTACGTCCCCTCCGGCTCGATGGAGCCGACGCTGCAGATCGGCGACGAGCTGGTCGCCACCAAGTTCAGCTACGGCTACAGTGCCGCCTCGCTGCCCTTCGGCCTGACCGTGCCCGCGAGCGGCCGGGTGCTGGGCCGGATGCCGGCGCGCGGCGACGTCGTCGTCTTCCGCTGGCCCGGCGACCCGTCGCAGACCTGGGTCAAGCGGGTGATCGGGCTGCCGGGCGACCGCGTCGCGATGCGCGACGGGCGGCTGTGGATCAACGGCGAACCGGTCGGGCTGCGGCCGGACGGCGAGGGCAGGGTGGAGCGCGGCGACGGCGCGACCGTGGGCGCCATCCGCGCGATCGAGACCCTGCCGGGCGGGGTCAGCCACCCGATCTTCAAGCTCTACGCCCGCGGGCCGCTGGACGAGATGGCGGAGGTCACGGTGCCACCCGGCGATCTCTTCGTCATGGGCGACAACCGCGACAACTCGGCGGACAGCCGCCTGCCGGTCAGCGCCGGCGGCGTCGGCCTGCTGCCGGTCGGCGACCTGGTCGGCAAGGCCGAGCTTGTGGTCGCGTCCTGGGATCTCGGCCGCGCCTCGCAGCCGGTCTGGACCTGGCCCGCCGGCCTGCGGCTGGACCGCTTCCTGTCGGCGATCGAGTGAGGTACAGGTCACGCGGTATGATTTTCTCATACCGCGTGCTAGAATCTTGGTGGAGGATCGAACGATGCCATCCGCCGAGAAGCGAACCGTCAGCCTGCCCGTCGAGCAGGCCAATTACATCGATGGCCTGGTCGCGTCGGGCGCCTACGCGACGGCCAGCGAAGTTGTCCGCGCCGGCCTGCGTGCCTTGCAGGAGCGGGATGCCGCCGTCGAGCAGTGGCTGCGAGAGGAAGTCGTCCCGATCGCTACGGCGATGCAGGACGACCCTGGCCGGGCGATCCCGGCAGCCGAGGTGTTCGCGGAGATCCGTGCGCTGCACGCAAAGCGATCGCGGACTCCGTGACACAATACGCGGTCGTCTTCTCGCCAGAGGCCAGGGACGATCTGCTGCAGCTCTATCGGTATATCGCCGAGCACTCCGGCGCCGAGCGGGCCATCGGCTACATCGAGAGGATCGAAGCCTTCTGCCAGGGCTTCTCGACGTTCCCGGAGCGGGGAGCGTCTCGGGACGATCTGTTTCCGGGATTGCGCGTCGTCGGCTTCGAACGCCGGGTCGCCATCGCCTTCCACATCAGTCCTGGCACGGTGACGGTCGATCGCATTCTGTATGGCGGCCGTGACCTCGGGTTGCTCAGCCAATAGGCCGAGTTCAACCAGGGATGCCCATGGAGAACTATCCCCAAAACTGTCATGCCCGGGCTTGACCCGGGCATCCAGAAGGTGTCGACGCTCTCTGGATTGCCGGGTCATGCCCGGCAATGACAGGCAATATGATCAGATCGCCGCGGTGACCTGGATCTCGACGCGGTATTCCGGGCCGGCCAGCTTGCTCTCGACCGTGGCGCGGGCCGGGGTGTTGCCCGGCGAGACCCACTTGTCCCAGGCCGCGTTCATCGCCGCGAAATCGGCGATGTCGGCCAGCCAGATGTTGGCGGTCAGCAGCTTGGTCTTGTCGGTGCCGGCCTCGGCCAGCAGCCCGTCGATCGCCGCCAGGATCTGCCGGGTCTGGTCGGTCACGTCCGGGGTCGGGGTCTCGGCCACCTGGCCGGCCAGGAACACGCGGTCGCCATGGATCACGGCCTGGCTCATGCGCGGCCCGACGCCGATGCGCTTGATGGTCATGGAATATCCTCTCTCTTCTTCGGTTGGATCAGGACTCGAGCCTGGCGAGAAGCTTGGCCCGGGTGGGTTCGTCGACGAAGGCGGCCTGCAGCGCGGTGCGGGTGACCTGCCGCAGCGCGGCTTCGTCGAGGCCGAAATGCCGCTCCGCCACCTCGTATTCGCGGCCGATGGTGGTGGCGAAATAGGGCGGGTCGTCGCTGTTCAGCGTCACCTTCACCCCGGCCTCCATCAACTGGCGCAGCGGATGGGCACGATAGTCCGGGTAGACCTTGGTGGCGACGTTGCTGGTCGGGCAGACCTCCAGCACCATGCCGCGGTCGGCCAGCTCGCGCACCAGGGTCGGGTCCTCGATCGAGCGCACGCCGTGGCCGATGCGGGCCACCGGCAGGCGCAAGGCCGCCCACACGCTTTCCGGCCCCGCCGCCTCGCCGGCATGGACGTTGCAGGCCAGGCCGGCCTCCTCATGGGCTATGCGGAAGGCCTGGGCGAACAGCCGCGGCGGGAAGCCGGCCTCGTCGCCGCCCATGCCGAAGCCGGTGACCAGCGGATGCGGGTGCTTCGCCGTCAGCTTCGCCACCTCGACCCCGCGCTCCGCCCCCAGATGGCGGACGCAGGTGACGATGATGCGGGCTTCGATACCGGTCTCGGCCCGCGCATCCTCGATGCCCTGGACGATGCCGTCGAGATGGCCCTGATAGGACAGGCCGGCCGTGGCGGCATGGTCAGGCGAGGACATCAGCTCGACATAGATCGCGCCCTCGGCGGCGCAGGCCTTCAGGTATTCGTAGGTGACATCGCGATAGTCCTGCTCGGTTTTGACCACCGTGCTGGCGATGTCGTAGACCTTGAGGAAGTGCAGGAAGGTGGTCCAGGCGAACTCGCCGGTCGCCGTGAACAGCTCCGCCGGCAGGGTCATGCCGTGCCGGGCGGCCAGGCGGCGGACCAGGTCCGGGCTGGCCGCGCCCTCCAGATGCAGGTGAAGCTCCGCCTTCGGCAGCATCGCCGCGCCCTCCGTCATGATGCCGATATCCCGCTCTCGCCGGCCGGGTCGGTCGCCGCTGCAGGCGGCGAGGCGGGCGACCGGCTCCGCGTCTCGCGGTGCAGGATGTAGAGGCCGCTGGCGACGACCACCGCCGAGCCGACCCAGATCCAGAGATCGGGCACGTCGCCCCACAGCATGAAGCCCAGCCCCACGCCCCAGATCATGCCGGTGTATTCGAACGGCACCACGATCGACGGCGTGGCCACGCGATAGGCCTGCGCCATCATGATGGCGCCGATGCCGCCGAGCAGGCCGAGCACGGCGAGCAGCCCCGCGTCCTTCCAGGTCGGGGTGACCCAGACGAAGGGCATCTGCACCCCGGCGACGGCGACGATGACGATGGTGGCGTAGAAGATCATCGAGGCGTTGGTCTCGGTGCGGCTGTACAGCCGCATCAGCACCATCGACAGGGCATAGGCCGCGGTGGCCAGGAGAGCGATGGCGCCGCCGCTGCCGAAGGTGCTGCCCTCGCCGCCCGGCCGGATCATGATCAGCACCCCGGCGAAGCCGACCAGCACGGCCAGCCAGCGCTTGAGGCCGACCTTCTCGCCCAGGATCGGCACCGACATGGCGGTGATGAACATCGGCGCGGCGAAGCCGATGGCGTAGGCGTCGGCCAGCGGCATCACCGCGAAGGCCCAGAAGAAGCCGAAGGTGCCGATGCAGCCGACCAGGCCGCGCATCATGTGCACTCCGATCCGGCGGGTCCGCAGCGCCTTGAGCCCGGGCGGCCGATACAGCATCACCAGGGTCGGGATCAGCCCGATGGAGGCGCGGAAGAACACGATCTGGGCGATCGGATAATCGGCCGACAGCCATTTGATCATGGCGTCCATGATGCACAGGAGGAAGATGCCGCCGGTGTAGAGCGCGATGCCCTGCGCTGCAGACTGCTTCGCCTGCGGTGGCGCTGTCGCGGCCTGCACGCCCATGGCTCAGGCGATCCGCTCGGCGACCAGCGCCGGCTGGGCCGGGGCAGTGTCGGCCACGGCCATGGCGGCGCGGATCGCGGCTTCGGCCGCGGCGGCCGAGGTCTCGTCGCGGGCGTGCAGCAGCGCCAGCGGCCGGCCCTTGCCGCCGACGGCCTCGCCGATGGCGGCGATTTCGGTCAGGCCGACAGCGTGGTCGACGCCGTCCTCCGGCCGGGTGCGCCCGCCGCCCAGCGCGACGATGGCGACACCGATCGCCCGGGCGTCGACCGCGGCGACGACGCCGTTGTGCTCTGCCGCGATCGGCCGTACCACCGGCGCCGCCGGCAGGTGGTCCTTCTCCAGGATGTCGGCCGGGCCGCCCAGCTCGCCGACCATGCGGGCGAAGCGCTCGGCCGCGGCGCCGCTGGCCAAAGCGTGCTCGACCTTGACCCGGCCGGCTTCGGCATCCGCGGCCAGGCCGCCGATCACCAGCAGCTCGGCGGTCAGCCGGGCGGTGACCTCCCACAGCCGCTCGTCCTTCGGCCCGCCGGTCAGCAGGTCGATCGCCTCGCGCACCTCGACCGCATTGCCGGCGGCACGGCCCAGCGGCTGGTTCATGTCGGTCAGCAGGGCAACCGTCGGCAGGCCGCCGCCGTTCGCCACGTCGACGATCGACCGGGCCAAAGCCCGCGCGTCGCCGATATCGCTCATGAAGGCGCCGGTGCCGAACTTGACGTCCATCACCAGCCCGCCCAGGCCGGCGGCCATCTTCTTCGACAGGATCGAGGCGGTGATCAGGTCGATCGACTCGACCGTGCCGGTGGTGTCGCGGATGGCATAGATGCGGCGGTCGGCCGGGGCGATGTCGCGGGTGGCGCCGACCACCGCGCAGCCGGCCGAGCGCACCACCCGGTCCAGCACATCCGTCTCCGGCTGGCTGACATAGCCCGGGATCGAATCCATCTTGTCCAGCGTACCGCCGGTGTGGCCCAGGCCGCGGCCGGAGATCATCGGCACGAAGCCGCCGCAGGCGGCGACGATCGGGGCCAGGATCAGGCTGGTCTTGTCGCCGATGCCGCCGGTCGAATGCTTGTCCAGCACTGGTCCGGGCAGGTTCGCGCCCGACCAGTCCAGCACCCGGCCGGACCGGGCCATGGCGCGGGTGAAGGCCACCCGCTCCGGCATGATCATGCCGCGAAAGAACACCGCCATGGCGAAGGCGGCGATCTGGGCGTCGGTGACGCTGGCATCCACCGCGCCGCGCACCATCGCCGCGATCTCGGCATCGTCGAGCACGGCCCCGTCGCGCTTGCGGCGGATGATCTCCTGCGGCAGCAGCGCCATCTCAGCGGCGCTCGATCGACGCGGCGACGAACTCGGACATGGCGACCCTCGGGCGAATCCGTTTGGACACGGTTGGTTCTTACTAGGACGGGAAACGGATGGACGCCAGAGGCGGCGTGTGGCTTCCGTTCAATCCCACCAAACGCTGTATGGCGTGAACCCCGGCTTCGGCTCTGCGGCGGCGGGCGGCTTGCCGTACATCCATTTGGCCAGAACCTCGTCGAACCTCAGGTCGGCAAGGGCGCTTTCAATCGAGCTCTGCGGAAGGGACGAGATGACGTAGACCGTATCCGCGAATGGCCAGCTCTCATCGTCATCCACGGCGCAGATGCGGACCAGGATGTCCTGCACCTCAGGCCGCCGACACAAGGTCACCAGCGTCCGGTAGAATTCGGCAATGGCGGGTTGCTCATCTCCGAGATTGCAGCCGATCGAGCCACGATCGTCATTGCCCTCGAAGAACAGGTCGAGCGGCACCGCGATCTCGCCCGACCCGGCTCGCTGCTGCGCCGAGATCTCGTCCACCAGACGCTGCCGGGCCTTATTCAAGCTCTCCGCCATCGCTTTCGTCAGCTCTGTCCTTGTGCTGGGTGTCGTTCAGCGCTCCGACCACCTCGTAGACCGGGCCTAGCCGATCGTACTCGGCTTTGACCTCGGAATCGGCGAGGAGCCGATCTCGCAGCTTCTCGAGACCGATCGTCATCTGACTTCCTTTGTCCGCTACTCGATGTTCGACGCGTCGCGAGTCCCAGACTACTCCTTCAGGTTCTCCGGCCCGAAGGAATGGGGCAGCAGGGCGTCGAGGGTCGTGGTCATCCGCAGCCCCTCCGGCCCGCAGACATGGATCTTGGTGTCGCCGCGGGCGAATTCGCGGATGCGCTGGCGGCAGCCGCCGCAGGGCGTGCACAGCAGCGTGTCGCCGGCCTCGCCGCCGATCACCACGATCTCCTCGATCGCCCGGCCGCCGGCCGCGACCATGATGCCGATCGCCGTCGCCTCGGCGCATTGGCTCTGCGGATAGGCGGCGTTCTCGACGTTGCAGCCGGCATGGATGCGGCCGTCCGGCGTGCGGATCGCGGCGCCGACCGGGAAATGCGAATAGGGCACATGGGCGCGGGCGCGGGCCGCGCTGGCCGCCTGGAACAGCGCCTCGAAGCCGGGATCGCTCATGGCTTACCGTTCCTTGATGTAAGGCACGCCGCTGGCCTTCGGCGCCGTCGCCCGGCCGATGAAGCCGGCCAGCAGGACCACCGTCAGGATATAGGGCAGCGCCTGGATGAACTGTACCGGGATCTCGCCGATGCCCGGGATGCGGGTGCCCTGCAGCCGCGCCTCGATCGCCTCCAGCAGGCCAAACAGCAGGCAGGTGAACATCACCGGCCAGGGCTTCCATTTGGCGAAGATCAGCGCGGCGAGGGCGAGATAGCCCTTGCCGGCGGTCATGTCCTGGCCGAAGGAGGCGTTCTGCGCCACCGACAGATAGGTGCCGGCGAGGCCGCACAGCACGCCGGTCAGCACCATCGCCTGGTAGCGCAGCGCCGTGACCGAGATGCCGGCGGTGTCGACCGCGGCCGGGTTCTCGCCGACCGCGCGCAGCCGCAGGCCGAAGCGGGTGCGGTAGATGATCCAGGCCGTCAGCGGCACCGCCAGGAAGGCGACATAGACCAGCACCGAATGGCCCGAGATCAGCTCGGACCAGATCGGCCCGATCACCGGCACCTCGCGCAGCGTGTCGGCCAGCGGCAGCACGATCTGCTGGAACCGGGCGTCGCCCTCCAGCGGCGGCGTCTGGCCGCCGCGCTGGTACCAGGCGATGCCGAGCGTGACCGTGATCCCCGACGCCAGGATGTTGATGGCGAGGCCGGAGACCACCTGGTTGCCGCGATGGGTGATCGAGGCGTAGCCGTGCAGCAGGGCCAGCAGGACCGAGACCACCACGCCCATGCCGAGCCCGGCCCAGGCCGAACCCATGTAGGCGGCCGTGGCGGCGGAGGCGAAGGCGGCGGCCAGCATCTTGCCCTCGAGGCCGATGTCGACCAGCCCGGCCCGTTCGGCGAAGAGGCCGGCCAGCGCCGCGAGCACCAGCGGCGTCGAGGTGCGGATGGTGGCGTCGAGCAGGGCGATGACGTCGAGCAGGGTCATGAGCTTGTCCCCTTCGCCGCCTGCAGCACTGGCTGGCGGCGTCGGAACAGCGCCTCGATCCGCGGCCGGAACAGGTTCTCCAGCGCCCCGGCGAACAGGATCACCAGCCCCTGGATCACCACCACCATCCAGCGCGTGATCTCCGGCATGTCGAAGTTCAGCTCGGCCCCGCCCTGGTACAGGGCGCCGAACAGCGCCGCCGCGAAGATGATGCCGAAGGGATGGTTGCGTCCCATCAGCGACACGGCGATGCCGACGAAGCCGGCCCCGGCGACGAAGTTCAGCAGGATGCGCCGCTGCACGCCCATGATCTCGTTCAGCGCGATGAAGCCGGACAGGGCGCCGGAGATGCACATCGCCAGGATGATGATGCCCGCGACCGAGATGCCGCCATAGACGGCCGCGCGGGGATTCAGCCCCACGGTCCGCAGGGCATAGCCCCAGCGGGTGCGCCAGACGAAGATCCAGACGAAGACGCAGCAGGCCAGCGCCCACAGGAAGGACAGGTTCAGCGGCAGCCGCCGCATGCGGATCCCGAACCAGGACAGCACCTCGCTGATGGTCGGCAGCACGGTGTTGGCGGTAAAAGCCCGGCTCTCGGGCGATTGCTGGCCCGGTGCGATCAGCACATGGACCATCAGATAGACCATCAGCGACGAGGCGATGAAATTGAACATGATCGTCGTGATGACGATGTGGCTGCCCCGCTTGGCCTGCAGATAGGCCGGGATGAAGGCCCAGGCGGCGCCGAACAGGGCGGCGGCGACGATCGCCAGCGGCAGCACCAGGATGAAGGGCAGGAAGTCGAGGTAAAGGCAGACCAGGCCGACCCCGAGCCCGGCGACATAGGCCTGGCCCTCGGCGCCGATGTTGAACAGCCCGGCATGGAAGGCCACCGCCACGGCCAGGCCGGCGAAGATGAAGTTGGTGGTGTAGTAGAGCGTGTAGCTCCAGTTCGGGAAGCTGCCGAAGGCGCCCTTCAGCAGCAGCCCGGCCGCCCGCACCGGGGTGTAGAGATAGTCCGCCCCGGGCAGCGTGCCGTCGGCGTACTGGCCCCAATAGATCAGCAGCACCACCAGCCCGGCGGCGACAAAGGCCAGGATCAGGTTGACCGCCGGGATCAGCCCGATCGACACCCAGCGCGGCACATCGGCCGGGCGGCCGAGCGCGCTCATTCCGCCGCCTCCTGCTGGACGCCGGCCATCATCAGGCCCAGCGACTGCTCGCTGGCGCCCTCGGCTGCGACCTCGCCGACGATCATGCCGTCGAACATCACCAGGATGCGGTCGGCCAGCGAGCGGATCTCGTCCAGCTCGACCGAGACCAGCAGGATCGCCTTGCCGCTGTCGCGCAGCGCCACCAGGCGGCGATGGATCGCCTCGATCGCGCCGATGTCGACGCCGCGGGTCGGCTGGCCGACCAGCAGCACCTTCGGGTCGCGCTCGACCTCGCGGCCGACGATGATCTTCTGCTGGTTGCCGCCGGAGAAGTTGGCGGCCTTGAGATGCGGGTTCGGCGGCCGGACGTCGTAATCCTTCATCAGCCGCTCGCAATGGGCCAGCACCTTGCGGCCGTCGGTCATCACCGCGCCGTTATAGGCCGGGTCGTCGTGATGGCCGAGGATCGAGCATTCCGCCGCGGTGAAGGCGGTGACCAGGCCGTCGCGGTGGCGGTCCTCCGGCACATGGCCGACGCCGAGGCCGCGCAGGGTCCTGGCGTCGACATGGGGCAGGGTCGACAGCGCGGTGCCGCCGACCGCGATGTCGCCCTTGGCCGGCCGGACCATGCCGGCCAGGGCGGCCAGCAGCTCCGACTGGCCGTTGCCGGAGACGCCGGCGATGCCGACGATCTCGCCGGCCCGTAGCGCGAAGGACACGTCCTTGACCCGGCGCACGCCCTGGCCATCGACGACGTCGAGGCCGCGCACCTCCATCAGCGTCTCGCCCGGCCGGGCCGGGGTCTTGTCGACGCGCAGCAGCACCTTGCGGCCGACCATCAGCTCGGCCAGCTGCTCGCGGCTGGTCTCCCTGGTCGCGACATTGGCGACGACGCGGCCCTGCCGCATCACCGTCACCGCATCGGTGATCGCCATGATCTCGCGCAGCTTGTGGGTGATCAGGATCACCGTCTTGCCCTGGGCCCGCAGCGCCGCGAGGATGCGGAACAGATGGTCGGCCTCCTGCGGCGTCAGCACGCCGGTCGGCTCGTCCAGGATCAGGGTGTCGGCGCCGCGATACAGCGCCTTCAGGATCTCGACCCGCTGCTGCAGCCCGACCGGCAGGTCGCCGACCACGGCGTCGACCGGCACCTCGAGGGTGTATTCGCGCTCCAGCCGCTGCAGCTCCGCCCGCGCCCGGGCCTTGCCGCCGGCCAGGAGGGCGCCGCCCTCGGCGCCGAGGATCACGTTCTCCAGCACGGTGAACGGCTCCACCAGCATGAAGTGCTGGTGCACCATGCCGATGCCGGTCGCGATCGCGTCGCTGGAGGAGGTGATGCGTTTGGGCTGGCCGTTGACCAGGATCTCGCCGCTGTCGGCCTCGTAGAAGCCGTACAGGATCGACATCAGGGTCGACTTGCCGGCGCCGTTCTCGCCGATGATGCCATGGATCGTGCCGGGGGCGATCGTCAGCGACACGTCCTGGTTGGCCTTGACCGGGCCGAAGCTCTTGTTGATGCCGCGCAATTCGATGGCCGGCGGCGCCCCCACTGGGGCACCGCCGGCCGTCGCGGCGCGGGTCACGCCATCATTGTCCATTGCGGATCGGACGCCGCTGTTACATCGGGCAGGAGTTGTTGGTGCGGTAGTCCACCACCTGGATCGAGCCGTCGATGATGCCCTTGGCCGCCGCGTCGACCTTGGTCTTCATCTCCGGCGTGACCAGCTTGGCGTTGTTGTCGTCCAGCGCCCAGCCCACGCCGTCCTCCTTGAGGCCGAGCACGTTGACGCCGGGCTTGAACTTGCCGTCCTGGGCCGATTTGAAGACGTTGTAGGCGGCGACGTCGACGCGCTTCAGCATCGAGGTCAGGACCGAGCCCGGATGCAGGTGGTTCTGGTTGCTGTCGACGCCGATCGACAGCTTCTTGGCGTCGGCCGCGGCCTGCAGCACGCCCAGGCCGGTGGCACCCGCCGCGGCATAGACCACATCGGCGCCGCGGTCGAACTGGCTGCGCGCCAGCTCGCCGCCCTTGGTCGGGTCGTTCCAGGCGGCCGGGGTGGTGCCGGTCATGTTCTCCAGCACCTTGGCGCTGGAATTGGCGTAGTGCACGCCCTGGACATAGCCGCAGCCGAAGGCGCGGATCAGCGGGATGTCCATGCCGCCGACGAAGCCGACCGTGCCGGTCTTCGAGGCCAGCGCCGCCAGCACGCCGACCAGGAAGGAGCCTTCCTGCTCCTTGAACACGATCGACTGGACGTTCGGCTTCTCGACCACCGCGTCGATGATCGCGAACTTCACGTCCGGGAACTCGTCGGCCACGATCTCCAGCGCCGGGGCCTGGGCGAAGCCGACGGCGATCACGACATTGGCGCCGTTCTCGGCCATGCGGCGCAGCGCCTGCTCGCGCTGGGACTCGTTGGTGACCTCGAACTCGGCGATCTTCACGCCGGTCTCGTCGGACCACTTCTTCGAGCCGTTGTAGATGCCTTCGTTGAAGGAGCGGTCGAACTTGCCGCCCATGTCGAAGACCACTGCCGGCTTCACCTCGTCGGCGAAGGCAGCCCCGGCCACGAGCGCCGTGGAGAGGGCGAGGGCGGAGAGAAGGTTTTTCATTGTTGGAAGACGCTCCCTGTCGAACCAAGAGTCAGAACATATCTGCCATGCGCATGGGGCGCCAGCGCCGCGAGGGGCCGTGGGCATGGGTGGAGGATATGGAGCAGGCCGGCCGCGCCGGGCGTCGGATGCCGTCGTCATCATCTCTCCCAGGGGCTCGATCCCGGACGTCCAGCCGGGAGACGACGAACCGCAAGCCTCGCATGGCGCCGCGACCGGATTCCCGTGCCCTCGGCGCCGCCTCTCCTGAAGTCGAACCGTAACTAAATCCTGACCAAACGGGCAAAGCAAATTTTGCGTTGAAAACCAGTATTAATATCGGACAAAAGGCCTATCGGTGGGGACTGTGCTCAACCGCCCAGGGCCGGGGCAGGCGCCGCGGCGTCCGGCGCGGTCGGGTCCTCGGCCGCGGTGGCGACCAGCCAGTCGCGGAAGGCGCGCACGGCCGGCCGGTCGATGGCGTCGGTCCGGCACAGGAAATGGTAGGCGTAGTCGGCGACCTGGATGTCCGGGAATGGGCGGATCAGCCGGCCGCGGACCAGGTCGTCGGCCATGATCGAGCTGCGGCCGAGCGCCACCCCTTCGCCGGCCGCCGCCGCCTCCAGCATCATGTGGCTGTCGCTGTAGCGCGGCCCGCGGCGATGGTCGATGTCGTCGAGCCCGAAATGCAGCAGCCAGTGCTGCCAGGTGACCCAGGGCTCGTCATCCCCGGTCAGCACGTCGTGGATCAGGGTGTGGTGGCGCAGGTCCTCGGGCCGCAGCAGCGGGTGCGGCCCGTCGCGCAGCTGCGGGCTGCACACCGGGAACACCGCGTCGTCGAGGAAGCGCTCGACATGCAGGCCGGGCCAGCCGCCGCGGCCGTAGCGCAGGGCGATGTCGACCCGCTCGCCGCGGAAATCCACCGCCTGGTGCTGGGCGCGGACCTCGATCTCGAGGCCTGGGTTGAGCCGGCGGAACCCGGCCAGCCGCGGCAGCAGCCAGCGCACGGCGAAGGAGGGCAGCACGGTGACCGACAGCACGGTCTGGATCTCGTCGACCCGGACCCGCGCCACCGCCTCGGCCAGGCGGTCGAAGCCGCGGGTCAGCTGCGGCGCCAGGATCCGGGCCTGCTCGGTCAGCACCAGCCCGCGCGGCAGCCGCTGGAACAAGGCGACGCCGAGATGCGCCTCCAGCGCCTTGACCTGATGGCTGACCGCGGCGGGAGTGACCGCGAGCTCGTCGGCCGCGTCGACGAAGCTGAGGTGCCGGGCGGCGGCCTCGAAGGCGCGGAGGGCGTTGAGCGGAGGCAGGCGGCGCGCCATCGGATCGGCCCGGTCATGCAATAGATTTTCTAAGCCGTAGCACGAGAAAGCCTCGTTTGTCGAAGCGAGAACGAAGGCGCAACTATCAGGGCGAGGCGGATGCTTCCCCCGAGGGGCCAGCCGCTCTCGAAAGCAAGGAGAACCGTGATGTCCGCCACTGGAATCCAGCTCACCGCGTCCCGTACCGACCTCGCCTCCCGCGGCCTGGTCCTGCGCCTGGTCGACCGGCTTCTGGACTGGCAGGACCGTGAGCGGCAGCGCCGTCACCTGTCCAGCCTCGACGACCATGTCCTGGCCGATGTCGGGCTCAGCCACAGCGATGTCGAGGAAGAGGTCCGCAAGCCGTTCTGGCGCGCCTGACCTCGAGCGGCGGCCCTGGGTGCTCTCCGCCCCCAGGGCCGATCACGCCGGGCGGTCCCGGCGATCCGCCTTTCCGCAGCCTGCTAGAGCTTGATAATCTGCATGCCCCCCGTCCCTGTGAACACGAACAGGCGACGGCCCGGCATCACCCGCAGCCGGCGGGCCTCGGCCGGAAGCTGATATCGATTCAGCAAGGTCGGCTGGCGCGGATTGCGCACATCGATCTCCTCGACATCACCGTCTGCCGCAACGAACACCGATCCGGAGCCGAGCGCGATCGCCGGACCACCGGGGCTGGCCGCGTGGAACCCGACGCGGACCGGCCGGCTCGGCTGGCTCACATCCAGGATGTGGAGGCCGCTCGAGCATCGCAGGTGGATGGTCCTGGCATCGTCGCTGACGGCCAGGTCGCTCGAGAACGCGCAATCGTCGGCGTAGCGTCCGATCTCGCTGATCTGCGAGGGGTTGCCGACATCGAAGATGCGCAAGCCCCCCGGAGGACCTCCCGCGGCGTCCGGCGCGGTGGCCGCGAAGAGCAGACTTCCGGCCAGTTGCAGCCGCTCGACACGGGTGTCCACCGGAACCGCATCCCGCACCACCGGACGGGCCGGGTTCGACACGTCGACGGACGTCACCGAGCCCCCGTTCGTGGCCGTGCCGAGATAGACATGCCGGCCCTTCCCCGCGATCGCGGAGGAGAATTCGGCGGGCAGGCGTCCCAACTCGCGCGGCGACGACGGATTGCTGAGATCGACGACGATCAACCCATAGCCCCAGGCCGCCAGATAGGCCCGTCTGCCGTCGACCGACATGTCCTCGAAGGCGCGGGCCTGCTTGGCCTTCGGCAGGTCGGCGTCGAACCTTCCCGTCGGCGTGAGATCAGCATCGCTGGCCACGCTCAGCCCATAGACGTTCTGGAGCAGCACCAGGCTGCGGTCGATGAGGGCCGCGTCCCTGACATCGGCGCCGCCAAGGGTGTCGACGACGCTGGCCAGGCGGGGCGATGCCGTCTTGCCGGTGTCGAAGAGAGCCAGCTGATCGGTGGTGGTGGCCACCCATCCGAACTGGCCCTGCACAGCGGTGGTTTCCGCGGCGAAGGCATTGTCGAAGTCGGCGCGGCCGACCCGGCGGACCGGCAGGCGCAGGCTCCAGACGCTGACGCCGGATGCCCCGAAGCCATAGGCCTTGTCGCCGGCGACGAAGCCATTGAACAGGGCCTCGCCCGGTGCTGCGCTACCCCACAGCAGCGGCGGGCCGCCCCAGGGCGGCAGGTAGTACAGATTGACGCTCAGCCCGAACCCCACCGCGAGCGGCCAGGCAAACTGCAGGCGGAAATTCTCGAACCCGTCCAGATTTTCGCTGGTCACCCTCTTGGGCAAATTCTTCCGGCTGTTGTCGAACACCTGCAGCAGAGTTTCGCCCAGCCATGTCCGGCCGGACGTGAAGATGCGGCCGCCGGCGATGCCGACCACATCGGCCGGGCCGGCCTCGACCACCCGGATGGCTCTGGGGTACAGCGGATCGGCCAGGGAGTGGACGACCAGGCCTCGTTCGCTGTCGAACGCATAGAGGAAATCCCCATCGATCGAGATCGCCGTGATGTTTTCGGCCGCTGCGTTTTTCCGCAGGGTGCCGCCATCGACCAGCCTTGGACGCCCCGGATTCAGGAGGGAATAGATCGCCAGGCCGGAGGTGCCGTCCTGTCGCTGCCAGCTGGCGTAAAGATATCGGCCGCGCGACGCGATCGAGGTGATGACGCCGGCAAGCGGCTGCCGGCGCGTGTCGCCGGCCAGCCGGGGCGCCTCCGGAGTCCGGTAGTCCCAGGCCGTGACGGTGGATCCGGCCGGAAGATAGACGAAGTCGCCTTGCTTGAGGGGGACGCCGATCTGGCCGCCATAGGCCGTCTGATTGGCCCGTGTCGCCAGATCCTGCGCCAGATCCTGCGAATGGGCCAGGCCCGCGCCGGACATCGCGAGGGTCAGCGCCAGTGTTATCTGTCTTGAATACCGAAATGCCGTTTGCCGCACATGCGCCGATAATCTTGTCGTTGCAGATGTTCTCACGACCGGCTCCTTTTTGATTGGGTTGGTTTTCGGCACGTCTGTCGAGGGCATGGGGTTGTGGCGTCGATTCGGCCTCAGGACGGAATCGACGACATCCCGGTCTTTCCCGGACGGAATCTCAGAAGGAAGCAGGCGAACTCACGAAGGACATGCTGCACGATCGACGCAGGCATGGATGCAAGCTCGCCTCCCTTGGATTATTCGATCCCGGAAACATCGAAGCCTATGGATCTGGCGGCGAAATGCCGATCCACAGATTCGGATCTGGATTTCACCATTACAAATGAAACGAAATCTGACAAGCGGATTTGCTGGAGCAGAAGACGGTCGCTGGAGGTCTATTCAATATTGCCAAAAATTAGATTCTTTTATTGTAAATCATGACACTTGTTTTGCCTTGTCCGGCAGTCTGCCGAGGGGCGGGCTCGCCGTGACGATCGATGCGTCCCATGGCTGATCGCGCCGCATGGCGGCGGCCGGATCGGATGCTAGATTGATCCCATGACCGAAGGGATCGCCGACCACACCGAGACCCTGGCCGAAGAGATCGCGAATGCGGTCACCCACGGCATCGGCGCCGCCCTCGCCGTGGCCGGGCTGGTGGTGCTCCTGGTCCTGGCGAGCCTCTACGGCGGCGCGCTCGAGATCGTCAGCCTGGCGATCTACGGCGCGACGCTGGTGCTGACCTATGTCGCCTCCACCCTGCTGCATGCGGCGCGCTCGGCCCGGTTCAGACACGCCTGCAATCTGCTCGACCACGCCTCGATCTATCTGCTGATCGCCGGCACCTATACGCCGTTCCTGCTGCTGGGCCTGCGCGGCGCCTGGGGCTGGGCGCTGTTCGTCGTCATCTGGGGCCTGGCGATCACCGGGGTGACGCTGCGCCTGGCCCTGCGCAGCTACGGTCGGCGCATCGCCTTGCCGCTCTATCTCGGCATGGGCTGGCTGATCCTGGTCGCGATCGGCCCGGTCTGGTCGTCGCTCGGCGGCGTCGCGGTCGGCTGGATCGTGGCCGGCGGCCTCGCCTACACCGCCGGCGTCGCGTTCTATGTGTGGGAGCGGCTGCCCTTCAACCACATGATCTGGCACCTGTTCGTGCTGGCCGGCAGCGCCCTGCATTTCACCGGGATCATGATCACCGTCGTGCCGCGGGGCTGATGCCGCTGCGGATGATCTCGATCGGTGATGTCGGATTCCCGTTCGGCCGATCGTCTTCAAGACAGGCAGGCTCTGGAGACCGACGATGACCATCACGATCACCGCCTTTGAACGCTCTCCCGATCGCGGCAACGGGCTGGCGCGGGACATGCGCGTTCGCTGGGCGCTCGAGGAAGTGGGCCAGCCCTACGAGGTTCGTCTTCTGTCGTTCAAGGCGATGAAGGAGCCCGCGCATCTCGCGCTTCAGCCTTTCGGGCAGATTCCGACCTACGAGGACGGCGATCTCGCCCTGTTCGAGTCGGGGGCGATCGTGTTCCATATCGCCGAGCGCCATGCCGGCCTGCTGCCGGACGATGCCGCTGCCCGGGCGCGCGCGATCGCGTGGATGTTCGCCGCGCTCAACACGGTGGAGCCGCCGGTCTTCGACCGTGCCCTCGCCAGGATCCTCGAGCGCGATGAGCCCTGGTACGAGCAGCGCCTGCGTGGCCTCGAGGACAGCATCCGGAAGCGGCTGGACAGCCTGTCCCGTCGGCTTGGCGATGCCGACTGGCTCGATGGGGCGTTCAGCGCCGGCGACCTGCTGATGGTGACGGTGCTGCGCCGGCTGCAGGGGGCGGATCTGCTGGCGGAGCACCCCAACATCTCCGCCTATGTCGCCCGGGGCGAAGCGCGGCCCGCCTACCAGCGCGCCTTCGCTGCTCAGGCGGCGGTCTTCAAGGCGGCATCGAAAGGCTGACGAAGGCCGCTCCGGGCCGGTTCACGATCAGCCATAGCAGCAGCCCGAAATACCAATCCGTCATGGCGAGCCCCGGAAGGGGCGTGGCCATCCAGACTGTCGCCACCTGAGCGGGGGCTGAAAGACTGGATGGCCACGGCGCTGCGCGCCTCGCCATGACGAAAAAAAGAGAAGCCGGAGCGTCGATTTCAAAGGTCGCCGGCGTCAAGGCAAGGCTTAGCTTGACTAAATGTTCCTATTTTGTTCTAATGCGCGGATGGTCGATGGTGCCACCACAGCCGGGACTCGCCCCGCCGCTTCGCCGGCTGCGGACGAGGCTGTCCGGCAGGCCGAGCTGCTGTCCGGGCTGACCAAGCTCGCCCTGGAGATGGCCCGGGCCTTCCAGGCCCAGGGCGTCGCCGCCCTTGCGGCCGGCGATCTCGACCGCGCCGGCAAGGCCGAGGCCCGTTTCAGCAGCCTGTTCCTCGGCATCCGCCGCGTCGTCGCGCTCAAGGCCAAGCTGCGCCGGCAGCGGCAGGAGGCCGCTTCGCCGGCCGCGGATGAGGCCGCCCGGGACGCCCAGGATGCCGCGATGCTGTCCGAACTGATGGAGCTTGCGGAGGAGCTGGCCCGCGGCTTTCACGCCCAGGCCCTCGCCGCCCTCGCGGCCGACGATCTCGACCGCGCCGGGACGGCCGAGACCCGCTTCAGCAGCCTGTTCCTCGGCATCCGCCGTGCGATCGCACTGAAGATCAGGCTGCGGCAGCAGCGGGAGCAGGCGCAGCGCGAGGCCGAGTTCCGGCGGAAGACCCGGCAGGACGAAAAGGACGGCCGGCGCCAGGCCGTCTCCCAGGGCGTCGCCGCTGCCATCGCCGCGGTTCCCGACCCCGAGGCCCGGGAGCAACTGACCACCGATCTCCGGGAAAAGCTGACCGAGGACGAGCGCATCGACGTCGACCTCGCCGACACCGCCTTGCCGATCGAAGCCCTGATCGCCAGCCTGTGCCGGGCCCTCGGCCTGCCGCCCCCCGGGACTCCTCCGGCCGGCGGGCCTGCAGCCGGCAGGTCTGCCGCCGCGGCGAAAGCCGGGCCTCCGGCCGCCGGCCCGAAGGGTCAGGTCTCCGGTCTGGCCCGGCACCGCGCCGCTTCCAAACTCTGTCGCCCCATCCCGGCCGATGATGCTGGCGGGCCCGAGGGCGAGCGGCCGTCCGTCGGCACCGGGCCGCCCGATCCGGCGCCGCACCGCGACCGGCACCGATCGACCGACGCCGAGCGGGCCGGACGCCGCAGCGAGACCGCGCGCGACGCCCGATGGCGCCGCTTGCGGATGCTCGCCCCCATCCATCGGCTCGGCTGAACCGCCGCGGCGTCGTCGGCGGGCGCGGCAGCGACGCAGGGGCTGGCACGGAACCGCCGCCGTCGCCATTCTGTCTCTCGGGACCGACAGGGCACGAGGGGCGAGTGAGCAGACAGCCGGACGACATCTTCCAGGAGGACCTCGGTCCCGCGCCGGCCCGTCGCGGCTGGGGCGCGCGGCTGGGCGGACTGTTCCGGCGCCGGGCGACCGCAGGCACGCCGCCGCCCACACCGCCACCGGCCGGCGGCCGGCGCTGGTCCCGGGCGGTCGGCTGGGGCATCAGCGGGCTGGTGGTGCTGTTCGTGCTGTACATGGCGGTCGGCGCCTTCGTGGTGCACGCGATCGACGACGACCCGGACTTCGCCCCGGCCGCGCCGGTGGCGAACGGCAGCCAGGCGGTGGAGATCGCCGCGGCGTTGATCGAGCGCGAGACCGGCGGCGCCCATCGCTGGACCGCGAACGACCCGTTCTTCCTGCCGGGCTGGCTGCTCGACAACATGCCGAACTACCAGCAGGGCATCGTCTATGCCCTGTCGCGCTTCACCGCCGAGATGGGCGACCAGATCGGCCGGTCGCGCGGCTCGTCTCAGGTGGATCCGGATCTCGATCGCGCCACCGGCCTGCTGCGCTATCCGGGCACGATCTGGCTGTTCGACCTCAGCACCTCCTGGGCGCCGACCGCGTCGTCGGAATCGCAGTACCGCGCCGCCGCCCGGGCGCTGCGCAGCTACAACGACCGGGTCGCCGCCGGTACCGCGCCGTTCGAGCGGCGGGCCGACAACCTGCTGCAGTCGATCGACCGCTTCGCCGCCGATCTCGGCTCGCAATCCTCGGTGATCGCCGACCATATCGAGGCCAGCCGCGGCTGGCTGATCGACACCCAGGCGGACGACATCTTCTATGCCACCAAGGGCCGGCTCTACGCCTATTTCCTGGTGCTGCGCGCCCTCGGCCGCGACTTCGACGGGGTGATCGCCCAGTCCGGCGCGACCAAGATCTGGGACGAGATGGTCGACAACCTGCGCGAGGCGGCGGAGCTGCGGCCGCTGGTGGTGATGAACGGCCGCGCCGACGCCATGTTCCAGCCGAACCACCTGGCGGTGCAGGGCTTCTTCCTGCTGCGCGCCCGCACCCAGATGCGCGAGCTGTCGAACGTGCTGCGGAACTGACGGCCGGCGCGGGATGAATCAGGGCCGGATCGGCTCATCCGATCGCATCGAGGCGGTAGGTTGTTGCCTCTCCCGCAA
>NZ_JASATH010000128.1:0-23639 GCF_038440215.1 Inquilinus sp. OTU3971
GATCATGTTCCGTTTCATCCTGACCCGCGTCGCCATGGCGATGATCACCTTCCTGGGGATCACCGCCCTCAGCTTCTTCCTGATCCGGGCGGTGCCCGGCGATCCCGTCCAGGTGCGGGCCGGCGAGCGCGGCGTCACGCCCGAGCGCCACGCCCAGCTGATGCACGAGATGGGCCTGGACCGGCCGGTGTCGGTGCAGTTCGTCTCCTATATCGGCGAGGTGCTGCAGGGCGACCTCGGCAAGTCCACACGGACGCAGCGGCCGGTCCTGAGCGAGTTCTTCAATCTGTTCCCGGCGACGCTGGAGCTCGGGATCTGCGCCATGATCTTCGCCGTGGTGCTCGGCCTGCCGGCCGGCATCCTGGCCGCGACCAACCGATCCAGTCCGATCGACCACGGCATCATGGGCGCCAGCCTGACCGGCTATTCCATGCCGATCTTCTGGTGGGGCCTGCTGCTGATCCTGATCTTCTCGGTCGGATTGCAATGGACCCCGGTCTCGGGCCGGATCTCGGCGATGGTCTTCGTCGAGCCTCACACCGGCTTCATGCTGATCGACAGCCTGATGTCGGACGAGAAGGGCGCCTTCATCTCCGCCCTGCGCGCTTTGATCCTGCCGACCATCGTGCTCGGCACCATCCCCCTCGCCGTGATCGCGCGCATGACCCGGTCGGCCATGCTCGAAGTGCTGAGCGAGGACTACATCCGCACCGCCCGGGCCAAGGGCCTGGGCGTCAAGCGGGTGATCGGCCTGCACGCCTTGCGCAACGCCCTGATCCCGGTGGTCACCGTGATCGGCCTGCAGGTCGGCACCCTGCTGGGCGGCGCGATCCTGACCGAGAGGGTGTTCGCCTGGCCCGGCGTCGGCAGTTGGCTGGTCGAGGCGATCAACCGCCGCGACTACCCTGCTCTTCAAGGCGGCGTGCTGCTGGTCGCCACGCTGGTGATCGTCGTCAACCTGCTGGTCGACCTGGCCTACGGCCTGCTCGACCCCCGCATCCGGCATGTGAAGTAAGCCGATGACCGCACCCAGCCTGCAAGAGACCCGGGCCCCGGCCCTGCCCGACAAGCCGCCCGGCCCGTTCCTGGAATTCTGGCGCTCGTTCAGCGCCAACAAGGGCGCCCTGGCCGGGCTGATCGTGATCGTGCTGATCGCGCTGGTCGCGATCTTCGCCGACGTCGTCGCGCCGCATTCGCCGATCGACCAGGACCGCGCCGCCTTCCTGGTGCCGCCCTTCTGGCAGGACGGCGGCAGCCTGGCCTATCCGCTGGGCACCGACGACATCGGCCGCGACATCCTCTCGCGCCTGATCCACGGCGCGCGGCTGTCGATGATGATCGGCCTGCTCGTGGTGACGCTGTCGCTAGCCATGGGGCTGGTGCTGGGCCTGGCCGCCGGCTTCTTCGGCGGGTTGGTCGACACCGCGATCATGCGCCTCTTGGACATCATGCTGGCGCTGCCCAGCCTGCTGCTGGCCATCGTCGTCGTCGCCATCCTCGGCCCGGGCCTGGTCAACGCCATGATCGCGGTCTCGATCGTCACCCTGCCGCATTACTCGCGGCTGATGCGCGCCGCGGTGCTGAGCCAGATCCGCAGGCCCTATGTCACCGCCTCGCGCGTCGCCGGTGCCGGCACCATGCGGCTGATGTTCGCCACCATCCTGCCGAACTGCATGGCGCCCCTGATCGTGCAGGCGACGCTCGGTTTCTCCTCGGCCATCCTGGACGCCGCGGCGCTCGGCTTCCTCGGCCTCGGCGCCCAGCCGCCGACGCCGGAATGGGGCACCATGCTGGCCTCGTCGCTGCAGTTCCTGCAGCGCGCCTGGTGGGTGGTGACCTTCCCCGGCCTCGCCATCCTGATCACGGTGCTGGCCTTCAACCTGCTGGGCGACGGCCTGCGCGACGCCCTGGACCCGAGACTGAAGCGCTGATGCCTGGGCTGCGAGGCGATCGAATGAAAGACGACGCATCCCCTTATCTGTCATGCCCGGGCTTGACCCGGGCATCCAGAGAGCGTCGACACCTTCTGGATTGCCGGGTCAAGCCCGGCAATGACAGGAAAATTGTGATCCGGTCCGTTCATTGTGGTCTGACATGCCCCTGCTCGACATCCGCAACCTGACGGTCGAGTTCCCGGCCGGCAAGGGATCGTTCCGCGCCGTCTCCGGCCTCGACCTCACCATCGACCCCGGCGAGATCCTGGGCATCGTCGGCGAATCCGGCTCCGGCAAGTCGGTGACCATGCTGGCGCTGATGGGGCTGGTGGCCTTCCCCGGCAAGGTCACGGCCGATCATCTGAGCTTCGACGGCCACGACCTCCTGAAGATGTCGCCGCGCCAGCGCCGCCGGATCATCGGCAAGGACATGGCGATGATCTTCCAGGAGCCGATGACCAGCCTGAACCCCTGCTTCACCGTCGGCTTCCAGATCATGGAGACGCTGCAGGTGCATGAGGGCGGCAGCCGCCGCGCCCGGCGCGACCGCACCATCCAGCTCCTGGGCCAGGTCGGCATCCCGGCGCCGGAGACCCGGATCGACGCCTTCCCGCACCAGCTGTCGGGCGGCATGAACCAGCGGGTGATGATCGCCATGGCGATCGCCTGCAAGCCGAAGCTCTTGATCGCCGACGAGCCGACCACGGCGCTGGACGTGACCATCCAGGCCCAGATCCTGCAGCTGCTGGCCGATTTGCAGCGCGACCAGGGCATGGCCCTGGTGCTGATCACCCACGACATGGGCGTGGTGGCCGAGACGGCGCAGCGGGTCAACGTGATGTATGCCGGCGAGCTGGTGGAGGAGCGCATGGTCGGCGGCCTGTTCGGCCGGCCGCGCCACCCCTATACCGGCGCCCTCTTGGAGGCGCTGCCGGAGCGCAGCGCCGGCCACCGCCGGCTGCCGACCATCCCCGGCGTGGTGCCCGGCCCCTATGACCGGCCGGCCGGCTGCCTGTTCAACCCGCGCTGCCGCAACGTGCTGGACCGCTGCCGGGCCCAGCACCCGGAGCTGTCGCCCGACCTGGACGGGCGCACGCGCTGCTTCAATCCCCTGCAGGAGATCCGCGCGTGACCGCGGTCGTCGAGGCGCGGCAGCTGAGCCGCTTCTACGAGGTCAAGACCTCGCCCTTCAAGGCCGCCAAGACGCTGCGCGCCCTGTCCGCGATGTCGTTCACGCTGGAGGCCGGCAAGACCCTGGCCGTGGTCGGCGAGAGCGGCTGCGGCAAGTCCACCCTGGCCCGGGTGGTGACCATGATCGAGCCGCCGAGCGAGGGCGAGCTGACCATCGACGGCATCCCGGTGGCGACCGCCGACCGGGAGCAGCGCCGGCGCCTGCGCGGCGCGGTGCAGATCGTCTTCCAGGACCCCTACGGGTCGCTGAACCCGCGCAAGAAGGTGGGCGCGATCCTGGAGGAGCCGCTGAAGATCAACACCGATCTGAAGGCGCCGGAGCGGCGGCAGGCCGCCGAGGCGATGCTGTCGAAGGTCGGCCTCAGGCCCGAGCATTACGACCGCTATCCGCACATGTTCTCGGGCGGGCAGCGCCAGCGCATCGCCATCGCCCGGGCGCTGATGCTGCGGCCGAAGGTGGTGGTGGCGGACGAGCCGGTCTCGGCGCTGGACGTCTCGATCCAGGCCCAGGTGCTGAACCTGCTGATGGATTTGCAGGAGGAGTTCGGCCTGGCCTATCTGTTCATCAGCCATGGCCTGTCGGTGGTGGAGCACATCGCCGACGATTTGGTGGTGATGTATCTGGGCCGGCCGGTGGAGCACGGCACCAAGGAGGCGATCTTCCGCCATCCGCGCCACCCCTACACCAAGGCGCTGCTGGCCTCGACCCCCTTCGTGGATCCGACCAAACGGGCCGAGCGCGTGGTGCTGAAGGGCGAGCTGCCCTCGCCCCTGAACCCGCCGCCGGGCTGTGCGTTTCACCGCCGCTGCCCGTATGCGACGGATGTGTGCAGCGTGGACCGGCCGGAGCTGCGGCTGGTGGATGAGCGGATGGTGGCGTGCCACCATGCGGAGATGGTGGGGTAGGAGGCGAAAGCCAAGGACGGCGCCGACCCCGATTTGCGCAGGGCTGCCGTAGAGCCGATGCGGCGCGCAAGTCTCCGCCATGTTACATGGAGAGATGAGCAACACGCTTGTGATTGGCCGATGACCGATCCGATCGATAACGACGATAAGCCGAAGCGCCAAAAGAGCGTCCGGTTGTCCGATTTGAAGCGGGATGCCGCTAAGCGTGACACGGCGAAGGGGAGGCTTGAGAAAGCTCCCGACGCATTGGCCGCTAAGCGAGCCTTGGATGCGGCAGCGTTTCCATTCGTTGGACGCGCCTTGGAGATTCAAAACTCTTCGGCAGTGCGCGGAATCATGGATACGTTGCAGTCGTCCCCTTTTAACGTGGCGCTGCAGAAGATCCAGATGCCGGAAGTTCAGCGGACGCTGAATTCCTTCCAATCCCCAGAATACCTGCGGCTCATGGATGCGCACCGCCAACAAGCGGAAAACATCTCGAACAAACTTGCGGCGGCGCCGATAGAGCAACTCTATGAATCCGTGCGTCGAATAACGGAGGCGGCCAATCGGCAAATTGGTGGACTCTCGACGGGCATCTTGGCCAACGTCGTGCCACCAAACCCTTTCGCCGCCATGCAGGAACATGTCCGATCCCATATTGCGGAGATGCAGACCGCAGCGGAACGCGCAGTAGAAGCGGCGCGGCTTCCTACTGAAGCTACATCAATGATGACCGCCATCGCGGGGATCAGGCACTCCCTCATCGAGTCGAGCCAGCTGGCAGCGTACAAGAAGTTCGCTGAAACGGGCTACCTGGATGGGCTCGGGAAAGTCGAGCAGTTTTCCTCCATTGTCGAGACGATGCGGCGGCAACAGGAGGGGTTGACCGGGCCGACATCCGCGATCGGACGTATCCTGAAACAGATGGAGGAGCAACGCGATCGTTGGGCCTCGCTGACTAACGTCGGCATAGCCGGGGCGCTAATCGCGTCCCTCGCCAGCGCGGGGATCAATTCGCCCTCGAAGAGTTCCCTCGCAGACGCCGCCTGGGTTGTAGCGGAGGCTCGTCGTACGGTCGCCAATGACGAGTTGTGGAGGGAGGCGAAGGAACGCTCTGTGCTGGTCGAGGGTGTGGCAGCCTTATCGACTGACGAGACCGAGCCGGGCACAGCCATCCGCGGGATCCTGGATGCGCTTGAACGGCATGCCGAACGACTCGAGGCGATGTTCGCCCAATCGAGTACTCCGTCCCGCCGCCTATTCCATTATGACTATGTAGTGCTCATCGTGTCGATGGTCTCGATGCTCGCGACACTCTTCGCCATCTATCAGACGGAGGTGAACACGACGGCAGAAGAGGCGAAGCACGACTACGGCCCAGATATCGTTGAGCGGCTCGACCGCCTGATATCTGCCCCCTTACATGAGGCGGCCGAGAAATCCGCCACTCAAATCGCAGGGATGCCTTTTGTCGTCTGTACAGCGAAGACGCGCGCCTTCGTTCGGCAAGCCCCGACGACGGAGTCCAAAGCTGTAGGAGCCATGCGGCCGGGAGATAAGGCGGCTATCGTCTCGGAAACTGAAAATTGGATCGAAGTTGAGTACGTCGACGCGCTGTCGGGGGAGGCCGTGAGAGGATGGGTCTATAGGCGGCTGTTGGCAAAGCTGACTATACCCCCAACGTAAGTTGGGCATTTTCCGGCAATGCGGTGACAGCGCACTATAGCAAGGTGTGTGGCGGACGAGCCAGTCTCGGCGCTGGACGTCTCAATCAGGCCCAGGTGCTGAACCTGCTGACGGATCTGCAGGACGAGTTCGGCCTGGCCTATCTGTTCATCAGCCACGGCCTGTCGGTGGTGGAGCACATCGCCGACGACCTGGTGGTGATGTATCTGGGCCGGCCGGTGGAGCACGGCACCAAGGAGGCGATCTTCCGCCATCCGCGCCACCCCTACACCAAGGCGCTGCTGGCCTCGCCCCCCTTCGTCGACCCGGCCAAGCGGGCCGAGCGCGCGGTGCTGAAGGGCGAGCTGCCCTCGCCGCTGAACCCGCCGCCGGGCTGTGCGTTCCACCGGCGGTGCCCGTATGCCACGGACATCTGCAGCGTGGACCTGCCGGAGCTGCGGCTGGTGGATGAGCGGATGGTGGCGTGCCACCATGCGGAGATGGTGGGGTAAGGGAAAGATCGGCATCCCGACGATCAGGCCCCGTTTCGGCCGCTTCAGCAGGAGATGGCGCCCATTCGGGATGATCTGCTAAAGCTCTGGTCATGACCGCACCCGTTCCCGCTCCGGGTTGAAACTTAGGGATGGCTCAAACCGCAGGCACCTGCCGCCTAAGGCCCCTCCTTCCATGGAGCATTTGACCTATCTGGCCCACCTGCCTAAGCTACGAATATATCCCGCACACGTTTTTATCCTGCGAGTTCAGAAATGTTCAAATTCGGCGTTGCCAACCTTAGACGCTTGAAAGAGACGCCTGCCATTGAGGTAAAGCCGATAACACTTCTTGTCGGCAGAAATAGCAGCGGAAAGAGCACATTCCTTAGATCGCTTCCACTAATAAAGCAGTCTGTTAAAACACGAACAAACGCTCCGATCCTCTGGTATGGAGACTATGTAGATTTCGGATCGTTCAATCAAAGTGTCTACTGTAACGATACGTCCAATGATATTTCATTTACTTTTGTGTTGGATGACCTACCAATTGAACAGTCACATCACTATACCTTCAGTAGAATGTTTGGATTATCTCCAGATAAAATAATAAATGAAATTGAATTGCGCTATACCATAGCCGCCCATGAATCCAAAACTAGACTAAAGTCAATCGAATGCAGAATCAATCCCGCAAAACGAATATTTAATTTATATTTGTCACCTTCTGGTCAGGCGACGCACTTCACAATGAATGGAAACGATATCCTTGATTATTTTTCTGGGCACCGCATTTTTGTTCCAGTTGGCGACATATTTCCGTATGTCGGCTTTGCTCCGGAGTCGATCGAAGATAGGCAGCGCCCCGATCGGGAACTCAGGAACATCAGAATACTGCAGGGGGCCGGATCGATCATACGAAAATCGATAAAGCGGGAACTTGATCCGGAACAGATTATGCGTGTTCTTTCGATCATCTCAGGCGACGAGGTTAAAGAATCATTCAGATTCTGGAGCAAGAATATCACCTCTGAGACAAAGGGTCTTGCCGAGAGGATACGAGCCGAGGCGAACCCATTCGACCTCTATAGGCTGAAAGATTTGTCGTACATAAATGATATTATACCGACTCTCAATTCTGCCAGCGAGCGTCTGACTTCTGTTATAGATAGACTTCTGTATATCGGACCAGCGAGAGCTAGAAGCGAACGGTATTATAGATTGCAAGATTTAGCTGTATCTGAGATAGACGCAGATGGCAAAAATCTCCCGATGTTTTTAAACTCCCTCGATAAAAGTCAGCTATCAGATTTGTCGGAGTGGATTTTCTCTCTGTACGGTTTCAAAATCAATGTCTCTAGCAGTGAAGGTCACATCAGTATTAATATGATAGATAATAACAATACAATCAACATCATCGATACCGGCTACGGAGTGTCTCAAATATTGCCTGTCTTGGCGCAATTATGGTGGGCGAGGACCAGGTCACAGAATATGTATACACCGACAATCCTTGCGATCGAACAGCCGGAGCTACACCTCCATCCGGCTCATCAATCACTGCTTGCCGACGCACTTACGGAATCGCTGGATGCGTCCAATCGACCCTACCGTCGTCCAGTCTATCACATGATAGAGACTCACAGCGAGACGCTAATCAATCGATTTGGCGAGCTTATTTATCAGAAGAGGTTGTCTCCGGACAATTTGCAGATTTTAATCTTCAGTGATCCAGAGGACGGATCGCGATCAACCGACGTTCGCGTTTCCTATTTCGACGAGTTTGGCGCTCTTCAGAACTGGCCATTCGGTTTTTTTCAACACTAACTTGAGCGAGACCGATGCTCTTTCTACTTGATCTTCCACCCGAGGAGTATGCTCGGTGTGACAAGGATACATTGGCACGAACAGTAACAGAACTCCTTCGCGCGAATGATCGCGGCCATCACATCGTTGTGATTGATCGTAGGGGAGTGGAATGGCTCACATCACACCTATCCTTGAACGATTGGGAGTCTGCAAGCCTTAGACGAATCGAACTCGCATACTCCCAACGAGGCGGCCTAGCTACCGAAGCAAGAATATACGTGAAATTGACTATCGATGATAATGGAATAGAGAGATCAAAGGAACAAACAGCATTTCGCCGGAGTTTTAAAACAATTCTGCTTGGCAACTATTTAAATCCTTCACAGCTTTTCGTGGAGGACGGTATACATGATGGCGATATGTATAAATTCATAATGGAGAATTTGGCAGACCGATTCAACGTCCCGTATGTAAAACTTGAGGTTTTGCACGGTGGCGGTGATCGGACAAGCAGCATGGCCATTGAACGAGCGAAAGACTCTTACGTGGTGGCGTGCATAGTTGACAGTGACCGTAGGGCTCCAACCCAGCCTGAGCCATCCAAAGTGCGGAGCGCGCGCGCCTCGCCAAAGGTCGCAGGGTCATTGTTCATAATCGAAGCGACTCCATGCCGAGAACTGGAGAACATGCTGCCTCTTGAGCTGCTTCAGAACCTCCAAAGCTTCATCAAAAATCCGACCGGAGGATATTTGAGAAGAATAGATGAATATGAACTCACGCACAATCTCGAAGAAAAGTTTTACTTTTACTTCGATCTGAAGGAGGGAATCACTCCGCCCAATGCGGAGACGAAAGGCAAATCTCATTCGGATGGATGGCTCGCTACGAGGCTGGAGAGTGCCTTGGGCGGCAGCGTGGCTTCTCTTGTCGGCTTTGGACCGAATATTATTTCCCAAATCATCAATAGTAACAAGCTGTGCTCGGATCTACGGCCTCTCATAAGAAGCCCATCATGGATCGCCGTGTTCGGATCTTTCATCCGAAGCTTAATATGGATATTTTCGGCGACACGTCCAGTTGTCACCTAAGATTTCTTAATACGAAATCCATCAACAGAGATGAACCGCAAGGGAAGACAACGGCGGCAGGCCAGCATTGGATAGCCTAGAGTTAGCTGGCCCCTGCGTCCAGCCCCCCGCAGCCCTGTTATTGCTACGCTTTTGCCCAGCCACCGCGTAACGTCGATGAAATTGCGGTGACACTGCACTTTTAGCGACTTCCGGCCTCGTTTGGAGGGAGCGATCTGGAAACCGGCGCCTGGATGGCAACGCCCCTTCGGGGTTCGCCATGACGGGTAAATGGTTCGGGCCGGCGGTACGACGGAAGCAGCTGGCGCATGCGTTGCTGCAAGCCTGCGCGTTCCGCGCGCGGAACGCGCGCAGACCCCTCCCCCTTACCCTCTCCCGCAAGGGGAGGGGGTAAGGGGGAGGATAGAAGAGATAGGTCCGCCCCGACGGCGGTGTTCTGAAAACTCGCAAGCGGGAGAGGCTCGGCAAAGATGCTCGACATCCGATCCGGCCCCGACGTGACCCGACCCCGATTCAGTCCGCTCTCTAGATCCTGGCGTTGACCCAGCTCCAGACGGCTCCGCTCAACCAGCCTTGATGCTCTCCCCGGCGCATCCTGGAGACGAGCAGGCAGTCATTGGCATCCAGCTTCTTTCTCAGAAAATCGGCAACCACATCGGCCCCGTCTGTCGACGATACAAAATAGACCGAATCCAGATCCCCGTCCCTTATGTGCTCAAAACTTTCCAGATGCTTGATAAAATCGGCTCTTGCCTTGTTGTAACCGCCGCTATCTTCATTTTTTTGCTTGTCCTTACCGTCTTTGATTTCATTTGTTTCTTTGGTTTCTTTGTTCTCTTTGTTCAAGTTCCACGTGACCATGAATACAGACATCGGACACCCTCCATATTCGAGATTGCACATCAATTCCGGAACCTGACAATGGCTTGATGATAGCTGTGCCGTCTTGAGCGACCAAGCGGGAAACGGGATTTTGGCGATCCCGGGCCCATGCTCCATCGACATACTAGGCGGGGGCCGACTGGGAACTGCGTTAAATTGCTGTGACGGCGGCTACCGGGGCGGCGCATCCGTATCGGGCCAGCGGCCGCGAAGCCGCCCAGGCACAGGGGACCCGGAGGCGATCATGGACTGGAGGAAGCAGGTGGCAGCCGCCCTCGACGGCCGGCATCCCGGGCTGGGGCATCGGGTCGAGCTGGGGCTGCATGCGCTGATCCTCACTTCCGCCCTGTCGATGGGGGTCGAGACCCTGCCCGACCTGCCGGGCTGGGCCGGGACGGCGCTGTCCGTCTCGGAGGTCGTCGTCGTCGCGGTGTTCACGATCGAGTACGCCCTGCGCCTCGCCACCGCCCCCGCCCCGGGCGCCTATGCGCGCAGCTTCTTCGGCATCGTCGACCTGCTGGCGATCGCCCCCTTCTATCTCGGCCTGGTCTTCATCGGCTTCGGCCTCGACCTGCGCGCCGTCCGGGCGCTGCGGCTGCTGCGCCTGGTCCGGCTCTTGAAGCTGGCCCGCTACACCGGCGCCGTCGACCGCCTCGCCTCCGCCTGGCGCGCCGTGAAGGAGGAGGTCGCCGTGTTCGGCGCGGCGGCGGTCATCGTCCTCTATGTCTGCGCGCTGGTCATCTGGCAGTTCGAGCACGAGGCCCAGCCGGAGGCCTTCGCATCGGTGCTCGACGCGATGTGGTGGGCCGCGGTGACGCTGACCACGGTCGGCTATGGCGACGTCTATCCGGTGACGCCGGTCGGCCGGGTCTTCACCGTGCTCATGCTGTTCGTGGCGCTGGGCATCATCGCGATACCGACCGGGCTGGTCGCATCGGCGCTGAGCGCGATCCGGGCCAAGGAAGCAGCAGCCGCAGCCGCCGAGGACCGGGAGGCGGAGCCCCCCCCGGCGACATCCCGCGACTGAGCGGGGCCGGCGCCTCGAGGCAGCCCCACGGCGTCCGGTCACGCCGCCGGCTCGGCGACCTCGGGCGCCTCGGCCGTGTCGGCATGGAGCTCGTCGCGGATCACCCGCAGCGTCACCGCGTGCAGATAGCGCCGCAGCTCGGCGTTCAGCTCCAGGAACTCCGGCCACAGGATCTGGTCGAAGAAGCCTCGCGGCGCCCGCACCATCACCGTCGTCCGCCGCTGCCGCCGGTAGCGGAACGGCCTGAGGCCGTAGCGCCGGCACAGCGCCACGAACAGGTGCCGCGACCATTGGTCGGGCAGCGAGACCTTTGTCTCCGCCGCCGGATCCCGGGTCTGCTGCTGCCGCAGCCGCGCCCGGATCCGCTCCAGCGCCGCCTCCGCCGCCAGCCGCTCTCCCTCGGTGCCGGCACCGGCATGCAGCGCCTCGATCTTCCGAAGTTTCTCCCGCAGATCCGCATCCGTCGCCATCGCCGCCATCCCCACCGTCGCCCGGCGCCCAAGCTACCCGATGACGGCCATCCGCGACACCGGGTTGCCGGCCCGCGCCGGGGGCTCGTCCTGATGGCCTCGGGGCCGGCGCTTCGCTTATGTTCTGTTTTTGTTCTTGACGTGACGCCGCGTCACGTCGCACAATTCAGGCAGAGTCGAAGAGTTGCGCCCGCCCGGCCCCGCCGCGGCGGGCTTTTTCATGCGAGGCCGGGATGAACGCCGATGTGATGGAATGGCTGCCGCTACGCTGGGACAATTTCGCCTGGTGCTTCGCGCATCACGGCAATGCCGCCCGCGCGGCGCGGGAGGCTGGGTTCTCGCCGCGCAGCGCGGCCCAGGTCGGCTGCGAGATGCTGCGGCGGCCGCACGTCGTGGCCCGCTGCTTCTGGTATGTGGCTCTGTTGCGTGCCGAGGGGCAGCCCCCGCCGCCGGAGGTGGTGCGCCGGCTGGGCGACATCGGCAGGGCCCGCCGTCTGCGCAGCCGCGCCGCGCGGCACGACGCCGACCACCTGCCGGCGATGGACGCGGCCTTCGAGCGGTTCTGCCACGACCAGGGGCTGAGCGAGACGGGCCTGGTGCCGGCGCCGCAGGACCCGCCGCAGCCGCCGCCGGAGCCGGCGCCCTGGGCGGCCGGGCCGCCGCTGCCCGCCCTGCCCCCGCCCGGCCTGGCGCCCGCCTTCCACGGGCTGCTGAAGCCGTCGCGCTACAAGGCCGCCCATGGCGGCCGCGGCTCCGGCAAGTCGCATGTCTTCGCCGAGCTGCTGGTGCGGCGCTGCATCGAGGCGGCGCCGCTGCTATAGGGGGGTGATCGGTTTTAGACGGTCCGTAGAACCAAAAATCGTCCCTAACCCATTGAAATATAAATTGTCCCAACGCCGAGGGCGCCGGGTTGGGTTTTGGACGGAATGCGCAGATGTGAGCGAAATGGGCACTCGATTCTGGACGGAATGCGCGCCATCTGAGCGCGCTCGCCACCAAAGTTCGCGTAAAGCCCTGCTACTCGACCCATCGGTTGTAGACCGAGAACACCCGGCCAATGATCTCGAAATCATCGACGTCCCGGTAGTCGAGCATCTCGTCTGGAAACTCCGGATTATCGGAGCGGATGATCAAGTCGACCTTGATGCCTTTGGTGAGACGCTTGAGCCTCAGCTCGCCATTCATTCGGAAGGCATAGACTAGGTCCGAGCGGACAGTCGTTTTCGATCTGTCGCATAAGACATCCTCGCCCGACCGTATCGTCGGCTCCATTGATCGCCCATCCGCCATGAATGCGACGACGGCGGCCGGCTCAACGCCCGCCGCATCCAAAGCGCGTCGCGGAACCGGCAGAAAATCGATGATGCTCGCTTCGTCCAGCAGGCGACCCGATCCGGCGGCCAGGGCAACGTCGTAGCGCGGCACCAGCACTTCTTCCCCCTCCGAGCCTGAGAAGTCGTGCGACCTTTCCGCCAGCTTCCGCTTGCCCACGCCGGTGGCGAGCCAATCGAGGCTGACCCCCTTCGCGAATGCCAGCCTGGCGAGCACCTCAAACGGTGGCTTCGTCTTCCCGTGAACGTACGCGTTGAGCTGCTCGGCCGTCACATCCGCGACGCCCGCAGCCTCCTTGCGGGTTTGGAACTCTTCCAGGACCGACAAAAGTCGTGTTCCGAGTTGGGAGCGGAATTCCGGAACCGGAGGATTATCGACCATCGCGAGTTCCGACCTCAGGCTAACCGGTTAATATAGCGATAAATTTCGGCAGGAAGTCGCAGCGAAGCCGAAAAATCATCTCGGAACTCGATTTTTGTCTTGTTCTGGTCGAGTTTTCTCGACACCATGCCTGTCATGTCAGCGGTTAAGGCAGTCATGGACATCCCAAAAGAAGCCGCCGAGAGGCGGGTTTGGATCATAGGTCGGCTCCGCCTACGGGGAACGAGCTTGGCTGCCATAGCACGTGACCTGGGCGTCGCCCGTCAGTCCGTGCAGGGCGCCTTGCTGGTTCCCAGCGAGCGCATCGAGAAAGCTATTGCCGACGCCCTGGCACTGCCCGTCCACGATCTGTTTCCGGACAGGTACTCAGGCGAAGGCCGGCGGATCTGCCAATCCCGACCGTGGAACTATAGCGGCGTTTCGCGAGCCGGCGAACGTCTAAAGCAGAGGTCGGCATGAACACGCCGGCTGACCAGTTGAGCATGTCACTGGCCGTTCTTTGCGCTCCGCACCCTTCCGTTAAATGGGGAGTGTGAGATGGCGCGGCGGGACGATCAGACCCTCGACATCTTCAATGACTGGCAACCTGAGCAGGCCGTAACGCGCTTTCCTGATGCAACGGTCCAGTCCGTGTCCCTGCGTGGCCGAATTGCCCGCGCTGTTTCGGCAGCCCTGCACGATTGCGAGGCCGAGGGCGGTCGCGCGGAGATCGCCGGGCGGATGTCGGCTTGGCTGGAAGGGGAGACGGTCTCCAAACACGTTCTCGATGCCTATGCGTCCGAGGGGCGGGAAGAACACACCATCAGCGCCGTGCGCCTCGCCGCGCTGATTCATGCCACAGGGGATATCCGCCCCCTGCAGCTGATTGCCGAGATGTTCGGCTACGCGGTGATCGAGGATCGTTTCCTTCCCTGGATCGAACTCGGCCAGATAGCCGACCGCAAGGTTGAGCTGGACCGTCGCTACGAGAGTGCGCGCCGCGCCGCGCGCCGGCGGCCTGCACGATGACAGCCGCCTTCTACACGGCGCGTGATCTGGCCGACCTCGGGCTCGCTGGGCTTCCCGCGACCGAGCGCGGCATCCGCAAGATGGCAGAGCGCCTGGGCTGGAAAGGCCGCAACCGCTCGGGCCGCGGCGGCGGAATCGAGTACCCGGTCACTACTCTACCTGCAGCGGCTCGCAAGGCGCTCGCGCAGAGGTCATTGAAGCTGGCCGCGCCCGCGCCGGTGGCGCCGAATCAGGCGCCCCGAGGTGCTGATCAGCTGAAATCATGGCAGCGGACCACTATGGACGCGCGCGCCGCGTTGCTGGCCGAAGTCGAACGCCTTCGGCTCGCCGCCGGATTGAGTCGAGGCAAGGCAGTCGAGACCCTGGTCGATCTGGCGCGCGACGGTGGCCTGCGTCCGGACCTCGCCGCCGCCGTGCCGCTTGCCAACGCCCGCGCCGGCAAGAGCGGTAGCCGGACCCTATGCCGCGCCACGATCTACAACTGGTTCAAAGAGCGGGACACCGCCGGCGCCGTTGCCCTGGCACCTCGCGAGGCCGCGCCAACACGGCCAGCGGTGCCCGATTGGGCTCCCCCGTTTTGGCGGCTCTGGGCACAGCCCCAGAAGTGGTCGATCGCCCATTGCCTGGAGCGGCTCGCCGAGGCGCTGCCGGCCAATGTCGCGGCGCCGAGCTACGACCAGGTCAAGCGCTTCCTCCGCCAGATGTCGGTGATCGACCGCAACCGCGGCCGGCTCGGGCCGCGCCAGCTCAAGACGATGAGGGCCTATGTGACCCGTGACTATGCCGACCTCTGGCCGACCGCGATCTATGTCGCGGACGGCCACACCTTCGACGCCGAGGTCGCGCACCCGATCCACGGCCAGCCGTTCCGACCGGAGGTGACCGTGGTCATCGATGTCGCCACCCGCGTGATCGTGGGCTGGTCGATCGGCATCGTCGAGAATACCTGGGGCGTTGCCGATGCCCTGCGGCACGCCTGCGAGACCTGGGGCGTTCCAGCGCTCTGGTACGTCGACCGCGGCAAGGGCTTCAACAACGCCTATTTCGACGGCCCGCATACCGGCTTCCTGGCACGGCTCGGCGTCCACAAGGAAAACTCGCTCCCCTACAGCTCGCAGGCCCGCGGCGTGGTCGAGCGCGTCCACCAATCCTGTCTCGTCCGGGCGGCGAGGGAGCTGCCGACCTATATCGGCGCGAAGATGGACGAGGAGGCGAAGCACCGCGTCCACAAGCTGACCCGTGCCGACATCAGGATGATCGGCCGGTCCCGGCTGTTGATGTCCTTCGACGACTTCCGTGAGTACGTCGGTGGCCAGGTCGCCGCCTACAACGGCCGGCGCCACAGCGAGTTGGGCATGTCGCCGCTGGATCGGTGGGAGAAGCTCCTCCGCGACCAGCCGGACACGATGATCGATCGGCTGGCGCCCGAGGAGGCGGCGGATCTGTTCCGCCCGACCGTCGAGCGCGTCGCCCGGCGCGGCCAGGTTGAGCTGTGGACCAACATCTACTTCCTGCGCGATCTGGAGCATCACCATGGCGAGACCGTCCAGGTCGGGTTCGATCTGCACGACGCGAGCCAGGTATGGGTGCGCGACCAGGCCGGGCGCCTGATCGGCGTCGCCAAGCTGGACGGCAACAAAATCCCGTTCATGCCGGTGCTGACCCGCGCCGAGCGGGAGCAGCAGATCCGCACCAAGGGCCGGCGCGACCGCCTCAACCGGGATCTGGCCGTTGTCGACGCCGAGCTGAATGGCGGCCCCGCGCTGATCGAGCATGCCCACCGGACGACGGTGGACGAGTTTTTCCTGGACGCCGCCCGGCGGCAGCTGGACGCGATGGAGGCCGTTAGCGCGGCGCCGACGCCGGCTCCCGCTAACGCCGCCGAGGCGGCCGCGCGCCCGATCTTCGGCACCGATCACGAATTCGCCGCCTGGCTGGCCGCCAATCCCGGCCGGGCGACGCCCGCCGACCTGGCGTGGCTCAAGCCCCGCCTGGCCGACCCCCACTTCCTGCTGCTCCTCGACGCCTGCTCGATCGATGTCGAGGCGCTGAATTCCCTGTGCAGAGAGGCCGCCTGATGAAGCCCGTGTTTATCCCGAAAGTCTCCAACGTCATGGCTTGGCTGGGCGCCTTCAATGCGCTCAAGAATCGCGGTGCGTCGGAAAGCTGCCTGATGCTGGTCGATGGCGAGCCCGGCCTGGGCAAGACCGGGACGGCAGTGTGGTGGGGCGTCCAAAATCAGGCGATCCACGTCCGCGCCAAGCAGGGCTGGACCCATAGCTGGTGCCTGCGGGATATCTACGCCGCCGCCACCGGCCGACCGTCCCAGACGCGCGACACGGCGAAGCTGTTCGAGGCGGTGGTGGCGGCGCTGACGGCGCGCCAGGCGCAGGCGGCCCGCCTGGGGCACGCCACCACGGTGATCTTGATCGACGAGGCCGACCACGCCGTCGCCGCAGGCCGGGATGTCGTCGAGGGTATCCGTGACATCACCGACCATCTGGAGATCCCGACCGTGCTGGTGGGGATGGACCGGATCAGAAAGCGGCTGGACCGCTATCCGCAGGTCGCGTCGCGAATCAGCCAGAAGGTCGAGTTCAAGCCACTAAGCCTGGACGACGTGCGGGCGGTCATTGCCGGCATCTGCGAGGTCGAGGTCAAGGATGACCTGGTCGCCTACACGCATCGGGCCTCGGGCGGCTACATCCGCGAGCTGAAAGAGGCCGTGGCGGCTATCGAGCGCTTCGGCCTGCGCCAAGCCGGCGCCGCGGTTGGCGTCGAGGCGATGCGCGGCCAGGTGCTGCTGCACAGCCGCGAGACCGGCGCGCCGGTGGTGGTGGCCTGATGCGCGCGCTGCTGGATGCGCTGGCCGAACCCGGCGCCTGCGTCACCATCGACCGGCTGCCGGGGCTGCTCGGCAAGAGCTACCGCGATGCCTGCACCGACTTGCGGCGCGCCTATGCGGCCGGCCTGATCGAGCGCGCATCGGAGGGATGCTACCGGCTGACCGAGCGCGGCCGGTCTGAAGACGTCGAGCCCCTGATGGTGACCACGGCGCCTACCGGCGTGGGCGGGGCTTGGGATGCCACGGCCCGGAACCGCATCTGGGCGGCGATGCGGCAGCTCGGCCGGTTCTGCCGCGCTGATCTCGTCGAGGCGGTCGCCCAGCCGGAGACCGATCGGAAGGCGCTGGAGAGCTCGATCCGCCGATACGTCGCCCGGCTGGCCGGCGCTGGGTACCTCTTGCCGCTGACCGGCCGGGTCAGGGTGGCTGCCCATCCCAATACGGGCCAGAAGCGCTATCGCCTGGTCCGCGACACCGGCCCCGCCAGCCCGCTGGTGCGGCGGGATGGGTCGATCTTCGACCGCAACCTGGGCAGCGTGGTGACCGCCAATGTCCAGGCCGGTTGACCCCGCCGTGCTGGCGCTGCTGCGCGTCGAGGCATCTCGGCGCGGCAGCATTCGGGCCGTGGCCGACGCCATCGGCCGCAGCCGCACCGCGGTTTCCCTGGCCCTCTCCGGCAAATACCCCGCCGCCGACACCAGCCGGTTCGAAGCAGCGGTGCTGGCCGCCCTGGACCAGGTGGAGTGTCCGTTCCTGAGCGACCGCGTGCAGCGGGACCGCTGCCGCTTGGCGCTCGATCCCTGTCCCACCCACGCCCCGCACGCCGCCGCCCATTGGCGCGCCTGCCAAACCTGCCCCAACAAGCCCCAGGAGGAGAGATCCCGTGGTTAAGTTGCTGTCGCCTTTGTCCCGCGAGCTGCATTCGATGCGGCGCAAGCTGGACACCCGCCTCAGCTCCCGCCAGCCGTTGAGCGAGGCCGAGGTGAAGCGGATGATCGAGCTGCTCGGCATCATGGAGGTCGAGGCCGTCGCACTCGAAAGCCGGCCGACGGTCGCGGTGTCGGAGAAGACGCTCGACCTGGCCCGTCGCCTCGAAGCCGCGGGGATCGTCCCGTGACGGCCCGCCTCATCGGCCGCGAGGTCAGCTTCGAGCTGGCGGGCCACGGCACCGTGCGCGGGACCGTCCAGACCTATCGGCAGCTGCGCGACAACCGCTACGCCGTGACGGCGACGAATGGCAACGAGACTCTGTCCGGCATCGTCGATGTCACTCCCGAAGGAGAGGTCGCAACCGTGATCGACGACGGCACGGCCGACCGGATCGCCCAGGCGATCCTGGATGGACGCTCGGTGAGAATGCCGATCGGGCGGCAGATGCATGCGCTCGCTGCCGCCTGGCTGAGCCGGCGGGGAGCGCGGCCATGACCACGGGCCTCCTGATCCTCGCCGTCTGGCTGGCCGGGTTGTCCGGTCTCGTCGGCGGCCTCGCTTGGCACGCCTACTGGCTGCACGGCGTCCGCGTGGTCACCCGGCAGTTCCTCGCCGAGACCCTGATCCTGATCGCTCTCCTGTCCATCGTGCTCTACGGCCCGCATTTTGTGGGCCTGGGCACTCCCAATTGAGGCGCCCCATGACGATGATCCTGCCCGAAGGCGTGCGCGCCAGCGTCCGCCTGTTCCTGGTCGGCACGGCCGGCGAGGAAGTGACGATCGAGATCCCGAACCTGCAGTTCCTGCCTCCGATCCCGGCCCCGGCCGACCCGGCCGCCTTTCTGGAGGTCTGCCGGAGCCGGCTGCGTAACCCGGTGAAGGCCGTGGGTGCGTGGCGCTTCATGTCCGACAGGGAGGTCGACGCCTTCCTGGCGCGGGAGAAGGACGATGACGACGGCTTCAACCCTCATGGCTCCGGCCCGGTGCCGATGGAGCGGCGTCATGGATAACCCTGCCCTCGACCCGGCACCAGCCGGGATGGGCCTGACGCCGAATCAAGCCGATTGCATGCGCGTCATCCAGGAGCTGATGGACCAATCGGGGGTCTGCCCGTCATACCAGGAGCTGGCCGACGAGTTGGACCTTCGCTCCAAGGGAGCAATCCATCGGCTCATCACCAAGCTGATCGAGCGCGGCTACCTGCGCCGGCAGCCGCACCACTGCCGCGCGCTGGAGATCCTCCGGCGCGTCCCGCTGAACCTCACCGAACCGACCTTCGTCCTCTCCGCCGACCTGGCGGAGCGGCGCGGCCAGTAGGAGCGACCATGCCACGCCGTCCTGCCCCAATTACTTCGGCCGAGATCGACCGCGCTTTGATGCGGGCCGACCAAGGCAAGGGAACTCAGCTGGCCTGCCTGCTCAAGCGCTGCAGCCGGGATGACCTGATCGCCGCCTTCTCGCGATGCGGCGCGGACCTCGGTAGGGCGCTGTCCTATGTGAGCGGCCGGCAGTCGATGCGCGACGAGGTCGTCACCTGGCGGCGGATTGCACGCCGACGGGCGGACTGCGCCGATGCGCAGGACCAGTAGCGGTCCCCCCGGCGATGAACAACACCGAGCTTGCCCTGTTTCTGTTCCGGCTCAACCGGATCTTCCAGGAAGCGCACGGCCCGTCCCGCAGCTCGAAGGCGGCGGCGAAGGAGACGATCTTCCGCATCGTCGCCGGTCTGCGCCGGGAGCAGACGCAGGCGCGCCCGGTGCCTGAATTGCGGTTCACGGCGGACGATGCCCGGTGGCTGATCCTCGGTGTCGTGGAGTGCCTTGAGCGCGCCGGCATCGCCCGGCCGGACATCGCCGCCATCTTCAATAGCGCCATTCGCGGCCTGCCGGCGCCGGCCTGGCCGCAGTTCCCCACCCCCGAAATCCCGAACGGCTTCGTGCTGGTCCGCGATGACGTGCTGACGTCTCTTGCGGCAGGCACGCCCGTCTCGGTGACGGAGTCGACCGATGCCCCGCCAGCCTCCTGACGATCCTGTTTTCGATGCCTTTTGGGCCGCCTACCCCTCGCGGCGGCCGAACCCGCGAGAGCGGGCGCGGAAGCTGTTCAACGCCCTCATCAAGGCCGGCACCGTAACCGCCGAGGAGCTGACCGCGGCTGCCACCGCCTATGCCGCCGAGCGACGGGCGGCCAAGGCCGACCCGAAATACAACTGGATGGCCTCGACCTTTCTCAGTGAGGAGCGCTGGTGCGACTACGTCCCGGCGGAGGAAGTGGCCGAACCGACCCCGGCGCGAGCCCCGGATACGGGTGTCCATCCGTTCGGCGGCCTCGTCGATCGGGTCGGCATCAAGAAGTGGTCGACCTGGTTCCGGCCGCTGCGGCTGGAGGGGCAAGGCGAAGTGAAGATCGTCGTCGCCCCGACCAAGTTCCACGCCGATCGCATCCGAGCCGAGTTCGAGCAGTTGCTTCGCGAAGCGTGGGGCGAGATCGAGGTGCGGCCGTGAGCCGTGCCTCCGCCATTGCCAAGGTCCACGTCGCCAAGAAGCAGCTCGGGCTGGATGACGAAGCCTACCGGGCCATGCTGCGCCGAGTGACTGGTCGCGACAGCGCCGCCGACCTCAACGCGGTCCAGCTCGGGAACGTCATCCGAGAATTCGTCCGGCTCGGCTGGACGGGCGGCGCCGACCTCCGCACCGGCCGAACCTCGACCGGCCGCCTGATCCGCGCGCTCTGGCACGATGCCTCTCGCGAGAAGTCGGAGGCGTCGCTGCGTTCGATGATCCGTCGCGTCCTCGGGCTTGCCGAAGACGTGATCCCCGAACCCGACATGCTCTCCGTCGCTGATGCCTCGAAAGTCGTCGAGGCACTCAAAGGCATGAAGCGACGCAAGGCTGGAGCGCGATGACCGATCCCGTTAGCCTGGAGTACTTCCCCGGCCTGCTCTACGATCTAGCCGTCGCCGGATATGTCCGTGAGGCGCGCGCGCTGGCGAAGGTCTGGGGTGGCGGCAAGCGCTACATCCCTGGTGCCGCGCACGTCCGGCCGACATCGCCTTTGGTCGGCATTATCGGTCTCGACGCCACGCGGCTGCTCGCCGAGCTGCACGGGCCAGGGCACAAGCTGATCCCACGCGCTGCCGGTGACGGCGCCCTGGTGCGCGAGATCCTGAATCATCCTGGCGGCACGCGGGCTTGCGCACTGGACTTGGGGTGCACCGAGGAATGGGTGCGCCGGGTACGCAAGCGCCAACTGGGTGGCGGTGGGTCGCAAGGCGATCTATTTGGCGCCAACGACGCCCCTCTGATGTCCGACAGGTCCTCTCGTTAGGTACTCCGCACATAAATTTTCACGGGCCGGTCCAGATAATGGGTTGATCCGCAAATGTGACGTTAAAGCGGCTCCGAACCAGGACATGCAGGGCCCTAGGCAGTTTGAGATCGGTTGATGGCCGGGCACCTCATTCCTTAGTGGATGCAGCCATGCTATGGTCCCCTCATATTTTGAAGGGGGAAATTTTGGAAAAGTTGCAGATCGATCTAGAGCATTGCTACGGCATCAAAAAGCTGAACGCGGAACTCGACTTCAGTAAGACTAGCTCAATTGCCATATATGCACCCAACGGCGCCATGAAATCGTCGCTAGCCAAGACTTTCCAAGATGTGGCATCCGGGATAGCCAGCGGTGACAAAATCTTCGTAAAGCGTCAAAATAAAAGGGTGATCGCCGATGAGAAGGGAGCGGCACTGCCTCCGGAGAGTATCCTTGTCGTTCTTCCCTATGATGAGATGCTCGGACAAAATGCCAAGACGGCGACACTACTGGTCAACAGCACTCTTCGTAAGGAATACGAGGAACTCAATGTCAGTTCCGAGGATGCCAAGCAGCGCCTCATCAAGGCTCTAAGGGAGCACGCTGGATCGAAGAAGGATCTGGAGAAAGAAATATCCTCAACATTTACGCCAGGAGTGGACCAATTTTACAAAGCGCTACTTCGAATTGAGGAAGAACTACTCTCTCAGAAGACGGCTCCTTTTTCAGCCGTTAAATACGATATAATTTTTGACGAGAAAGTTATTGCCTTTCTCGACGGAAAAGACGTCAAAACCACCATCGAAAGCTACATAAAGAAACTCAATGAGCTATTGGACAAATCGACATACTTTAGAAAGGGTACCTTTACGTACTACAATGCCGGCGAGATCGCCAAGAGCTTGGCTGACAATGGCTTCTTCAAGGCAAAACATTCTATCAGTCTCAACTCGGGAGTTAGGCTGGAGATCAATAGCGAGGAGCAACTCAAGGAGCTTGTGAACAAGGAGAAGGCGGATATCAGCAGCGACGCCGACCTCCGCAAGAAGTTCGCAGCGGTCGAGAAACTTATCACGAAAAACGTTAACGTCCGGCAATTCGACGCCTATCTTTCGGAAAATGAAGATCTTCTACCCCATCTGGGCAACCTAGCGGCGTTCAAAGAGGATGTATGGAAATCGTATTTGTACACCTTTTTGGATCTCTACAAGGAGGTTATTGAGAAATACAGAGCGGCCGAGAAACGTCGAAGTGAGATTGAAGCGGAAGCAGCGAAGGAGCGCACTCAATGGCAGGAGGTGATCGAAATCTTCAATGATCGCTTCTTTGTCCCATTTAGGCTTCTCGCTAAGAATCTTACGGAAGTAATGTTGGGCCAAGAGCCTATCCTCAGCGTAGGATTTATGTTCGAAGATGGCGATGAATCTGCTTCTGTTGAGCACAGAGACTTGATGGCAACATTGAGTACGGGGGAAAAGAAAGCCCTTTACATACTGAATATCATTTTTGAGATTCGCGTCCGTCAACAATCCGGACAAGATACTTTGATGATCGTTGATGACATCGCGGATTCTTTTGACTATAAAAATAAGTACGCTATCATTCAGTATCTAAAGGACGTCGCTGAAGATTTTGGTTTTCGAGAAATCATCCTTACTCATAATTTTGATTTCTTTCGAACGATCAAGAGCCGGTTCGTGGGATACGGCAACTGTCTAATGGTATCACGCAGTGCGACCGGTGTTGTACTTACCAAGGCGACCGGGATTGACAACGTGTTCGTAAAAGACTGGAAAGGTCATTTCTTCGATGATGCCAATAAGCGCATCGCCTCCATTCCCTTCATGCGCAACCTGGTGGAGTTTACTAGAGGCGAGCAAGATGCTGATTACATTAAGCTGACATCGCTTCTGCATTGGAAATCGGATACGCCTCATATTTTGCAAAGCGACGTTGATGCAATTTATAGTCGCATATTTGGGGGTGCTCAGCAGGCGGCCAACGGCAATGCGCCCGTGATCGACAGCATATACGGTAGCGCCAACGGCTGCCTGACGGCGCCGGAAGGCGCGAACTTCGAGATAAAAATTGTCCTCTCGATCGCCATAAGGTTGAAAGCAGAGCAGTTTATGGCGCAAAGGATCAATGACACGCCGTTCTTGGAAAGCATCAGTCACGCCCAGACACCGAAACTCGTTACGCGCTTTAGGAAAGATTTTGCCGGAGATCCCGCGATTAAGGTCATCGACAAGGTAACTCTAATGACGCCGGAAAATATTCATCTCAATGCTTTCATGTATGAGCCGATCTTGGATATGTCGGACGAACATCTCCGCCGGCTTTACCTCGACGTCTGCGGCTTAAAGTGACCGGCCTGCTGCGCCACTGAG
>NZ_JASATH010000129.1:0-23505 GCF_038440215.1 Inquilinus sp. OTU3971
GCATCCAGAAGATGTCGACGCTCTCTGGATTGCCGGGTCAAGCCCGGCAATGACAAAAAAGGAAGCCAAAACAGGCCTCACACCCGGAACTTGTACTCCTTGCCCGGCTCGCGCTCGATGTCGGGCGGGAAGTTGGCGCGCTTCTCGGCGAAGTAGCGCTCGCGGTGGTCGCCATCGACCAGGCGGTTGTAGGTCAGGTACAGGATCCGCCGCGCCGCGCCGGTCAGGTTCGGCTTCGACGCATGCGGCGCATAGCTGTCGAAGAACAGCACGTCGCCCGGCTCGGTCGGCACCGGCACCAGCTTGAAGCTGGCCATCTGCGCGTCGGTCAGCGGCTTCCACTCCTCGCCGATCAGCTCCGTCAGCCGCGGCATGTCGGCCATCTCGAGGCAGCCATTCTCGACCGTGGCGCGGTCGACCGAGACCATCACGGTCAGGAAGATCGGGGCATAGCGCGACCAGCCGGCCTGCTGGTCCTGGTGCGGCTCGAAGCCGGCGCCGCCCGCCATCTTGAAGTTGATCTTCTCCTTGTAGAGGCAGGACGGCGCCTCCAGCAGCTGCTCCACCGCCTTGAACAGGCGGCCATACCGCACCAGCCCGTCGAACTCGGCGTGGTAGGGGCAGAAATTCTCGATCCGCTGCACCACCCGCTTGGACGGGTCGAGCAGGCTCGGCTCGTAATAGACCATGTGCCTGCCCGGCTCCTCGGGCATGGCGCTGAGCTCCTCGGTCCAGCGCGTGATCGCCGCGGTCTCGGCGGCGTCGAAGAAGCCGCGGGCGGCGACCCAGCCGGTGCGCGCATAAGCCGCCAGGTCCTCGGCGGACAGCGGGCCGGTGGTGGCACCAGCGAGCAGGGAATCGGGCATTCTCAATGCTCCAGCTGCGGCAGGATCTCCCGCTGCGCGCGGGCCACATCCACGTCGAAATCGATCTCGGTCCAGGGCAGGTCGCTGATATCCGCCACGCCGAACCGGTGCGGATGCGCCAGGATCAGGTCGCGGATCGCTTCCTCGTACTCAACAGTGGTGATGCCCTCGCGGACATACCAGTCGGTGCGGTCGCCGAGCGCACGGGCCATGTCGGGCGAGAAGCGGAAGAAGCCGACCGACTCGCCATGCCAGTCATGCTGGTGCTCGGGCTTCTTGCGGAAATCCACGATGGTGTCGCCGCGGAAGCAGATCTTCACCGGCTCGTCACCCGGCTCGATCTCGCGGTCGACCAGCAGCACGTTCTCCGCCGCCCCGTCCAGCAGGCGGCCGATCATCGGCTCGGGATACAGCACGTCGCCATCCATCAGCACCACCGGCGCGCCGGTGGCCAGCTGTTCGCGCTGGACCCAGAGCGAGACCAGGCTGCCCTCGCGGTAGCGCGGATTCTCGACGAAGCCGATGCGGCCGCCGAGGCCGAGCCGGTCGATCTCGCGCCGGATCGAGTCGCCCTCATGGCCGATGGTGATCCAGATGTCCTCGACGCCATTGGCGTGAAGCGCGGCAATATGCCGTTCCAGCAGCGATTTTCCGCCGAACCGGAGCAGGATCTTCGGGCCGCCGGCGGCCGTTCCCAGGCGTCGGCCGACCCCGGCCGCGAGGATGATCGCGGTGGCTGCCCGCCCATCCGAGTATGACAAGACCGTGATGCTCCGGTTGCATTTTTCTGAAGTCGAACGAAGATACAGGCCGAATTGCCGGCCCGGCAAGGCGTCGGGCGGCCGAGATTCCGCAACCCGGACATCCGGTTCATGAGTGAAGATGCGATGAAGGCTCTCGACGACACCGCCCTGACGGGCCCGTCCGATGCCGGATCTTCCGGCCCGGCCTCCCGCCCGAAGACGGTGTTCGCGGCGCTGCGCGAGGAGATCTTCTCCCCCACGCTGTCCTTCCTGATGGAGGCCCATAACGGCCTGTCCGCCAAGATCGTCGAGGAAGCCGGCTTCCGCGGCATCTGGGCCTCGGGCCTGACCAATTCGGCCAGCCTGGGCCTGCGCGACAGCAACGAGGCGTCCTGGACCCAGGTGCTGGACGTGCTGGAATACATGGCCGACGCGACCCGGTTGCCGATTCTGGTCGACGGCGACACCGGCTACGGCAACTTCAACAATGTCCGCCGCCTGGTGCGCAAGCTGTGCGAGCGGCGGATCGCCGGGGTCTGCATCGAGGACAAGCTGTTCCCGAAGACCAACTCCTTCATCGGCGAGGCCCAGCCACTGGCGGACATCGACGAGTTCTGCGGCCGCATCAAGGCCGGCAAGGACAGCCAGACCGATGACGACTTCGTGCTGGTGGCGCGGATCGAGGCGCTGATCTCCGGCCGCGGCATGGAGGAGGCGCTGCGCCGCGCCGAGGCCTATCACGCCGCCGGTGCCGACGCGGTGCTGATCCATTCCAAGAAGTCGACCGCGAACGAGATCTTCGAGTTCACCGAGCGCTGGGCCAACCGGTCGCCGGTGGTGATCGTGCCGACCATGTACTACGCCACCTCGACCGACCTGTTCCGCCAGGCCGGGATCTCGACGGTGATCTGGGCCAACCACCTGCTGCGCTCCTCGATCACGGCGATGCGCGAGACCGCGCACCGGATCTTCGAGGACCAGTCGCTGCGCGAGGTCGAGGGCCGGGTCGCCAGCGTCCGCGACATCTTCGCGCTGGTCGGCAATGCCGAGCTGGAGACGGCGGAGCGGCGCTACCTGCCGGGCAAGGCGGCGCCGAAGGCGGTGGTGCTCGCGGCGTCGCGCGGCGACCTGGGCGACGACCTGACCCGCGACCAGCCGAAATGCATGATCGACGTGCGCGGCCAGTCGCTGCTGCAACGCCTGGTCTCGACCCTGGGCGACAGCGGCCTGAAGGACGTCACCGTGGTCCGCGGCTACCGCAAGGAGGCGGTGGTGGTGCCGGGGATCAAGACCGTCGACAACGACCGCTATGACGAGACCGGCGAGGTCTGGTCCCTGGCCCAGGCGCGCAAGGCGCTGGAGGGCGAGACGGTGGTGGCCTATGGCGACGTGCTGTTCCGCCGCTACATCCTGGACGGGCTGATGTCGAGCGAGGGCGACATCGTCCTGGCGGTCGACGCCATGAGCCTGTCGGTCAAGCAGCCGAAGAAGACCCTGCGCGACCTGGTCGCCGCCGACCGGCCCTATTCCGGCAGCTACCTGGACGACACGCCGGTGCATCTGAAGGCGATGTCGGAATCGATCCCGGCCGGCGAGGTCAGCGGCGAATGGATCGGCCTGGCCCGGTTCAGCGCCCAGGGCTCGGTCTGGCTGCGCGAGGAGATCGACCGGATCGAGGCCGAGGGGCTGCTGGAGACGGCCGACCTGCCGCTGCTGCTGACCCGGCTGGCGGCCCGCCACCCGGTGGCGGTGCAGTACTTCACCGCCCATTGGCTGGATGTCGACACGCTGAGCGACCTGGCCGACGCGCGCAACTTCACCTGAGGAGCCGCGGCGCGCGACCCTGCCATGCGTCCGCGCGCCGCTTCCCTCCAGGCCGATCGCGCTCTAGAAGAACCGGCATGATCACCGCAGACGAGTTCATCGCAGCGGCGAAGGCGCGCGGCCACGACTTCTACACCGGGGTCCCGTGCAGCTTCCTGACCCCGCTGATCAATGGCGTATTGTCGAGCCAGGCCCTGACCTATGTCGGCGCCGCCAGCGAGGGCGAGGCGGTGGCGATCGCCGCCGGCGCCTGGCTGGCCGGGCGCAGGACCGTGGTGATGTGCCAGAACTCCGGCCTGGGCAACGCGGTCAACCCGCTGACCTCGCTGAACGCGCCGTTCCGCATCCCGACGCTGTTCGTCACCACCTGGCGCGGCCAGCCCGGCCTGCCGGACGAACCGCAGCACGAGGTGATGGGCCGCATCACCCAGGACCTGCTGGAGCTGATCGAGGTGCCGCAGGCCGCCTTCCCGGCCACGCTGGAGGCGCTAGGCCCGGCGCTGGACCAGGCTGCCGCCCGGATGACCGAAGGCCTGCCCTACGCCTTCATCATGAAGAAGGGCGATGTGCGGGACGAGGAGTTGCAGGCGGCGCCGCTCTCCCTGCCCCGTCCCGGCCGTCGCGCCGACTGGCCGGAGGCCGGGCCGCGCCCGAGCCGGGCCGCCGTGCTGGAGCGCTTCCTGGCCCTGACCGACGATCGCACCGCCGTGGTCGCCACCACCGGCAAGGCCGGGCGCGAGCTGTTCACCCTGGCCGACCGGAAGCAGCACATCTACCAGGTCGGGTCGATGGGCGGCGCCTCCGGCATGGCGCTGGGCGTGGCGCTGAACACCCCGGCGCCGGTGGTGGTGCTGGATGGCGACGGCGCCGCGCTGATGAAGCTGGGCACCTTCGCCACCATCGGCGCCCAGGCGCCCGGCAACCTGATCCACATCCTGCTCGACAACGGCGTGCATGATTCGACCGGCGGCCAGGCCACCGTCTCCGCCTCGGTCGACTTCGCCGCCGTGGCGCTGGCCTGCGGCTATCAGTTCGCCGCCTCCTGCGCCAGCCTGGACGGGTTCGAGGCCGCGTTCCGCGCCGCGTCCGAGGCGCCGCGGCCGGCGCTGATCCATGTCCGCATCGCCCCCGGGTCGATGGACAAGCTGGGCCGGCCGACCGTCGCCCCGGCCGATGTCGCCCGCCGGTTCAAAGACTTCCTCGCCGGCCTGCGCCCGGCGGCAACGGGTGCCGGTTCCGCATCATGAAATGGCCTGCCTGCATCGGAATCGCCGTCGGCCTGGCGGTCGCGGTCGTGCTGGTCTGGCTGACCGGCGCGGCCGAGATCTGGGCCGCGCTGGCCGGCGCCGGCTGGGGCATCCTGGCCGTCATCGCCCTGCACTTCCCGCAGTTCCTGTTCTCGTCGCTCGGCTGGCGCGTGCTGGTGCCGGAGCGGCCGGTGCCGCCGCTGAGCTTCTTCATCCGGCTGCGCTGGATCCGCGAGGCGATCAATTCGCTGCTGCCGGTGGCGCAGATCGGCGGCGAGCTGATCACCGCCCGCCTCTTGGCGATGCGCGGCGTCCCGCTGAACCGGTCGGGCGCCGCCATCGTCGTCGACCTGACGACGCAGATGGCCAGCCAGGTGGTGTTCACCGTCTTCGGCCTGGGGCTGCTGCTGCTCGGCGCCCATGACGGCGCCATGACGCCATGGATCATCGCCGGCGCCAGCGTCGGGCTGGTGCTGGTGGTGCTGTTCATCGGCGCCCAGCGCTTCGGCATGTTCAAGGTGCTGGAACGCGCCCTGATCCGCCTGGCCGACAGGTTCGGCTGGGACTCGCTGGGCGAGGTCTCCGGCCTGCATGATTCGATCGTGTCGCTGTATGGCGACCATGCCCGCCGGGTCTGGACCTCCGGCGGCCATCACCTGGTCTCCTGGCTGCTCGGCTGCCTGGAGATCTGGGCGACGCTGTGGGCGCTGGGCCTCGACGCCAGTCTGCGCGACGCGGTGATCATCGAGAGCCTGGCCCAGGCGGTGCGCGTGGCCGGGGTGCTGGTGCCCGGGGCCCTCGGCGTGCAGGAAGGCGGCTTCATCGTCATCTGCGGCCTGCTGGGCATCCCGCCGCACAGCGCCGTGGCCATGGCGCTGATCCGCCGGATCCGCGAGATTGCGCTGGGCGTGCCCGGCCTGATGGCCTGGCAGGCGATGGAGGGCCGCCACCTGGCCCGCCGCCGCCGCGCCCGCGCCGCCTCGGAGGCGTCGTCATGACCTGGTCCCCGGACGAACCGGCCCTGCTGACCCCCGGGCCGCTGACCACGCGGATCGAGACCCGCCGGGCCATGCTGCGCGACTGGGGCTCGCGTGACCGCGCCTTCATCGTCCTGACGGCGGAGCTGCGGCAGCGGCTGCTGGCCGTCGCCCGCGCCGAGGCCAGCCATGTCGCGATCCCGCTGCAGGGCAGTGGCACCTTCATCGTCGAGGCCGCGATCGCCACGCTGCTGCCCTCGACAGGCAAGCTGCTGGTGCTGGCCAATGGATCCTATGGCGAGCGGATGATCGCGATCGCCACCCGCCTGGGACGACAGGTCGAAGCCCTGCGCTGGCCGGAGGACCGGCGGGTGGAGTCGGAACAGGTCGAGCAGGCCCTGGCGGCCGACCCGTCCATTACCCATGTCGCCCTGGTCCATTGCGAGACCACCTCGGGCATCCTGAACCCGTTCGAGGCGGTGGCCGCGGTCGTCGCCGCACACGGCCGGGCGCTGATCCTGGACGCGATGAGCAGCTTCGGCGCGCTGCCGATCGATCTCTCGACCATACCAGCGGCGGCGGTGCTGGCCTCCAGCAACAAGGGGCTGGAGGGCGTGCCCGGCCTCGGCTTCGCCCTGGTCGAGCGGCAGGCGATCGCGGCGGCGAAGGGCAACAGCCCGTCCCTCAGCCTCGACCTGCACGACCAATGGCGCGGCTTCGAAGGCAACGGCCAGTGGCGCTTCACCCCGCCGGTGCAGGTGGTGGCGGCGCTGGTCGAGGCGCTGCGCCTGCTAGAGGCCGAAGGCGGCCCGGCTGCCCGGCTGCGCCGCTATCAGGACAATTTCGACACGCTGGCGGCCGGCATGGCCCGGCTGGGCTTCCGCCTGTTCCTCGACCCGGCGGTGCAGGCGCCGATCATCGCCACCTTCCACCCGCTGGACGACCCGCGCTTCGCCTTCGACCGCTTCTACGAGGCGCTGGCCGCGCGCGGCTTCCTGATCTATCCAGGGAAGCTGACCCGGGCCGACAGCTTCCGCATCGGCTGCATCGGGGCCCTCGATCGCAACGATTTCCAGGCTCTGCTCGTTGCTGTCGAGGACGCGTTGTCGGAGTTGCGCCGATGAAGATCCTCGCCCTTCTCGCTTGCGCCCTTGTGGGGTTCGGCGCCGCCGCGGCGTCGGCGGCGACGGTCGAGATCGTCGTGGCCAATATCAAGGAAGCCAAGGGCACGATCCGGATGTCGCTGTGCCCGCAGGACAAGTTCCTGGGGGATGACTGCCCCTACAGCGGCACCGCGCCGGCCGCGATTCCGCAGGCGACCGTGGTCATCGAGAACGTCGCCCCCGGCGTCTACGCCGCCCAGGGCTATCAGGACGTCAACGACAACCACAAGATCGACCGCACCCTGCTGGGCGTGCCGGAGGAAGGCGTCGCCTTCTCCCGTGACCCTTCCTATTTCTTCGCCCCGCCGGACTTCAAGGACGCTGCCTTCACGGTCGGTCCGCGCGCGGCGCTGATCACCCTCCACCTGCGCTATTTCTGAACCGCCGGCTTCGGCCGCCGCGCCAGCACGCCGAGCCAGGCCGCGCCCGCCGGGGTGATCACCGCCGCCGCGATCAGCATCGGCCAGGCCAGGCCGAGCCAGACGAAGACCGGCACCAGGGCCAAGGCGTCGTCGGGGTCGACCACCACGCCGCGATGGCGCATGGCATAGCGCGACAGCTCGATCACCTTGGTCACGTTGAGCTGCCAGAACAGCACGCCGATGCCGATGCCGGCGGCGGCGCCGAGCAGGACCGGCGCAAAGCCGAGACCGCCAGCCAGGGCCAACCCGATGCCGATGCCGATGAAGGCGATCGCGTCGCACAGGCAATCGACGCACAGATCGTAGCGGTGGCCGCCCGGGCTCATCTGCCCGGTCTGGCGGGCCAGCTCGCCGTCGGCCCGGTCGAACAGCATCGACAGCAGGAACATGATTCCACCGAGATCGGCCCAGGTTCCGCCGCAGGCGAAGCCCACCGCCGCCGCCACGCCGGTGACCAGCCGAACGGTGGTGAGCTGGTTCGGGGTGACGCCGGTCGATGCGATCCGCCGGACGGCCGGCCGGACGATGCGGTGGATCAGGGTGTCGTGGCTCATCCTAAGTCTGCTGTCTCCGCGCCCGTCCCGGGGGCGCCCGTCTCCAGGTTTCTAAACCATCACGCCGAAAGCAAGGCAACCGGTCCGGCTATGCCGACGCGTCGAACCGGCGATGCGTCTCCATACGCCGACGCGATTGCAATCCGTCGCCGGTCCTGCGACATGATATAGACGTCGCGCTGGGTTCCGCTGCCTGCCGAGGCTGTCTTAGCATGACTGCGTCCATACCTTCCCGGCCTCTGGGGCCGACTATGACTCGCCGCGCCGCGCTCGGCGTTGTCGGCGGCATGGCCCTGGCCGGACCTGCCGCCTACGCCCTGCCCCCGGCCGCCCGGCCCGGCTCGCTGCTGGACGAGGTGCACAACCGGGTCGAGCCCTATCTCGAACTCGGCCACGCCCACACCGGCGAGAGCTATACCGGCCGGTTCTACGGCGCCGCCGGCTATGACGTCGTGGAACTGCAGAAGCTCGACTGGTTCCTGCGCGACTGGCGGCAGCACGCGAGCGTGCAGATGGACCCGCGGCTGTTCTGGGCGCTGGCGGTGATCCGCGCCGTGACCCAGCGCGCCGGCTTCAGCGGCAAGGCGACGGTCAATTCCGGCTATCGCACGCTGAAGACCAACTCCTCGCTCGAAGGCACGGCCCGCAACTCCCTGCACATGGCGGGCCGGGCCATCGACCTGACCTTCGAGAAGGTCCCGCCGAGCCAGCTCGTCGGCTGCGCCATGGCGCTGCAGATCGGCGGTGTCGGCCAGTATCCCGGCTTCACCCATATCGATTCCGGCAACCTGCGCACCTGGCAGGGCTGACCCCGCCGCGATCGGGGACCCGATTCCCAATCGCGGGGTCGACGCCACGGCGCGATCGTCCTATCCATGTTCCAGCCATGCGTGACCGCGCAGGCGCGCCCGCCAGAGGCGCCCCGGACTCGCTTTCTCAACGGAGAGCCCGCCGCCATGCCGTTCCCGTTCACCCGAGCCGTCGCCGGCATCGGCCTCGCCCTAATCGTCGCGGGTTGCGGCGAATCGTCGACGACCTCGCTGCTGCGGATGGGCGACAGCATCCGCGCCGCGGGTGACCCGGACACCGCGGTCACCTTCTACCAGCGCGCCGCGACCGAGGACCCCGACAATCCGCAGCCGATGATCAAGCTGGGCGACGCGATGCTGCAGGGTGGCGATCCGGTGCGGGCCGCCAGCTACTACCACGCCGCCCTGGCGATCGAGCCGACCAACGCCGACGCCCTGCGCGGCCTGGGCAAGGTGCAACTGGCCCAGGGCAAGCCGCAGGAGGCGATCGCGGTGCTCGACCAGGCGCTGGCCCGCAAGCCGGACGACGTTTCCACCGTGCTGGCGAAAGGCACTGCCCTGGCCCTGCTGGGCCGGCCGCAAGAGGCGCAGGGGCTGTATCAGAAGGCGCTGGTCAAGGAGCCTGCCAATGTCAGCCTGAAGACCAACCTGGCCCTGTCCTACGCTCTGGCCGGCAACACCGGCGAGGCGGTGCGGGTGATGCGCGAGGCCGCCGCCGCGCCGGACGCCACCGCGGTGCAGCAGCGCAACCTGGCGCTGGTCCTGGCGATGGACGGCAAGACCCAGGAGGCGCGCAAGGTGGCCGACGCGGTCCTGCCTGCGAAGGACGCGCGCAACCTGCTCAACGCGGCGCGCCGGATCCGCGGCATGAAGGACCCGGTCCGGCGGGCCCAGGCGATCGGCACGATCGGCTGAGCCAAGGTCGCGGCACCGGTGCCGCCCCCGGCTACTGGGCGGCGCCCGAGATGTCGGTGGTGCCGGACCCGGCCGCCGCCGGCGGCAGGACCATGCCCGCCTGGCCGTTCTCGCTGCTCGAATCGGTCCCGCCATCGGTCCGGTCGTCGCCGCCGAGCTGCAGATAGCGCTCGGCCGCGCGGACCGACGGGTTGGCGAAGGCCGGCCCCATCTGGCGGCCCCGGAACAGGTCGCTCTTGCGCTCGACCTGCTGCGCCAGGTTGAGGTCGCTGGCACAGCCCAGCGGCAGGTCCTCCGGCAGCGAGCCGTCGGGGTTCATGCAGCGCTTCGGCCACAGCACCGGCTGCCCGGCCGCCGCCACCTGCACCGTGTCGGAGGCCGACGGATCGTTGACCAGGGAGATGCTGTAGGGCCCGGCGCTGCGCACCACCGCCGCGACCGCCTGCTGCCGCGCCGCCGCCTTCGGGCCGCCGGCGGCGACGGTGACCGATGCACCGGGAGTCAGGCCGGCGCCGCGGACGAACTCGACCAGCCGGGCGCGCTCGGTCGCGCTCAGGCTCGACGCCTGCGGCGCGAACAGCACCGGATGCGCCATGGGGGTCGACAGGGTGGTGTAGCCGTCGTCGGGCCAGTCCGGGATCTCGTGTTCGCAGGCGGCCAGGACACCGGCCAGGGCGATGGCCGCGAAATGCTGGATCGGGAACCTCATGGCACGTCCTATTCGAGCACGAAGCCGGCGCTGCCGCCGGTCATGGAGGGGGACTGGCGCACCCGCCGCACGGTCGGCTCGGTGCGCTGCGCCGGCACCGCCACCGCCTTCGGCGTGTCCGCCGGCTGCATCAGGAACGGGGTGATCAGAATCACCAGCTCGGTCTCGTTGCGCTTGTACCGGCTCGACTGGAACAGCTTGCCGAGGATCGGGATGTCGCCGAGCACCGGGATCTTGTCGGCCACGTTCGACATGTTGCGCTGGAACATGCCGGCCAGCGCGAAGGTCTGGCCCGAGGCCAGCTCGATCGTGGTCTCCGCCCGGCGCACGATCAGCGACGGCACCGAGACGCCGTCGCTCTCGACCCGGGCGTCGTCGCTGAGCTCGCTGACCTCCGGCTTCACCCGCATGGCGATGCGCTCGCCGGGCAGCACGGTCGGGACGAAGGACAGCGACACGCCGAACTGCTTGTATTCGATCGTCACCGTCTCGTTGCCCTGCGGCACCGGGATCGGGAACTCGCCGCCGGCCAGGAAGTTCGCGGTCTCGCCGCTGACCGCGGTCAGGGTCGGTTCGGCCAGGATGCTGACCAGCCCCTCCCGCTGCAGCGCGTCGATCACGGCGTCGACGTTGTAGCCGCCGCTGTGGTAGCCGGCGGTGGCGGTGCCGGGCAGACCGGTCACCGCAGGAATGCCGCTGCTGACCAGGCCGATGTTGAACTTGCCGATCTCGAACATCGCCTGCCAGTTGATGCCGAGATTCTCCACCGCGTTGCGCTGGACCTCGGCGAAGCGGACGCGGATGCCGACCTGCTGCGAGCCCCGCACCGTGTTCAGGTTCATCGCCCCGCCGGAATTGGTGCCGAGCTGCTGGGCCAGGGCGTCGAGCTTCATGGCGCTGCCGAGATCGGCCACCGTGCCGGTGGTGACCGGCCGGTCCTGGATGTAGCCCATCTGGCCGCCGCTGGCCGGGGCCACCCGCATCATCTCGCGCTGGGCCGCGGTCTCGTCCTGGCTGACCCGGACATTGGCCGCCGCCACCACCTGGTCGGCGCTGCTGAGCGCGAACAGGTTGGTGGTGCCGGAGGACACGCCGTAGATATAGGCCGAGCGGGCGGACACCATCTCGACGTCGAGCACGTTCGGATTGGCCACCAGCACGGTCTGCACCGGCAGGGCGAAGGTCAGCAGGTTGCCCTGCCCGACCTTCATCTCGATCATCGACCGGCTGGGCGTCAGCGCCGGCTGGGCCGGCTGCCGCGGCGGCGCCGGCGAGACCTGCATGGTCGGCTGGCCCGGCTGCAGCGAAGGCGGCGGCTGCATCGCCGGCGTCGCCTGCGGCGGCGGATCGGCCGGCGCGCCCGGCGGCAGGGTGACGATCTTTGGCGCCGTGGCGGGCGCGCGCATGGCGGTGATGTCCTCGGTCGGGGTCACCGTCGCGCCGGGCGTCGCCGGCACGGCCTGGGCCTGCGGCGGCAGCGGCTGTACGGTCATGCCCGACGGCTCGGCCTGGGCCTGTGCGAGCGGGCCACCGGCGGCAAGGGCCGCGGCCAGGACAGCCATGGCCGCGAGTGCGTGACGCAACCGGGCCAGGGATCGTGACTGGTCCATCTTCCCCCTCACTCCGCGGCGGCCCGGTCGACCCCGGCCTCGGCGTCCTGGCGGACCCGACGGCCGGTCAGCCGGACCACCGCCACCGGCTGCACCGTGTAGTCCGAAGCGATCTCGGCATAGGACAGCACCGACGCCTCGACATGGTTGCGAGCCAGGGCCTGGCGCAGGAAGCGGCGGGTGTCGAGCGCGGTCAGGATCACCGGCGGCCGGCCGCCGGCGACGACCCGGCCGAGATGGCCGCGGATGGTGTCGACCAGTTCCTCGGCCTGGCCCTCGGGCAGGGCGAGATAGGCGCCGACCGTGGTCTGCCGGATCGACTGGCGCAGCGCCTCTTCGGCACTGCGGTCGAGGATCAGCGCATGGATGACCTTCCGCTCGTCGGCATGGGCGTGGCAGATCTGCCGCTTCAGCCCGCCGCGGACATATTCGGCCAGCAGGATCACGTCCTGCTCCTTCTGCCCCCACTCGGCCAGCGTCTCCAGCACCAGCCGGTGGTTGCGCAGCGAGATCCCCTCCTCCAGCAACCGGCGGAACACATCCGCGACCTGGTTGACCGACAGGTGGCGCTGGGCCTCGCGCACCAGGTCGCTGCGCGTCGCCTCGATGCCCTTGAGGAAGGCCTGGGTCTCCTGGATGCCGAGGAAGTGCGGGGCGTAGCGGCGCAGCGCCCGGGTCAGCGTCTCGGCCACGATCTCCTCCGCCGTGGCATGGCCGATGCCGGCCTCGGCCAGCGCCGCCTCATGCTTGACGTCGATCCAGTGCTGGACCGCGCCGCCGGGGCCTTCGCCGGTCTCGGCGGCAAGGCCGAGGAGGTCGAGATGCATCGGGTCGTCGCGCAGCAGGATCCGGCCCGGACGGGCCGTCCCGGCCTCGACCGGAACGCCGTCGATGTCGATGCGGAAGCCGTCCGCCGGCAGCGTCCCGCCGGGTCCGACGCGGCCGGCCGGGAACGGCACGCCCAGCGCCTGCGCCAGCTCCTCCGCCACGTCCCGCGCCAACTGCTCGGCCTTGGCGCGGCCCAGCCCGGCCGCCAGGTCGGGGCCGAAATGCAGCGTCACGGTCTCGTCGGCCGCCGCGGCTTCGGAGGCAGCGGCCTCCTCCTGCGCCGTGGCGCCGGCCTCGCGCAGCGTGCGGCGCCGGCGCAGCAGCACGACGCCGGCCATGGCCGCGGCGATGGCAAGGAAGATCAGGGTCGGGAAGCCCGGGATGAAGCCGAGCATCGCGACCACGCCCGCCGCCATCAGGAGCGCCGTGTTGTTGGAGCCGATCTGGCGGGCGATGTCGGCGCCCAGATTGCTGCTGTCCGCCGTGGTGACGCGGGTGACGATGGTGCCGGAGGTGATGGCGACGAACAGGGCCGGGATCTGCGACACCAGCCCGTCGCCGATGGTCAGCAGCGAGTAGACATGCATCGCCTGCCCCAGCGACATGCCGTGCTGCAGCATGCCGACGGCGAGGCCGCCGATCAGGTTGACCGCGACGATGAGGAGGCCGGCGATGGCGTCGCCCTTCACGAACTTCATGGCGCCGTCCATGGCGCCGAACAGCTGGCTCTCCTTCTCCAGCGTCTGCCGTCGGCGCGTCGCCTCGGCCAGGTCGATGTCGCCCGAGCGCAGCTCGCCGTCGATGCTCATCTGCTTGCCGGGCAGGGCGTCGAGGGTGAAGCGGGCCGCGACCTCGGCCACGCGCTCGGCGCCCTTCACCACCACCACGAACTGGACCACGGTGATGATCAGGAAGATCACCAGGCCGATCGCCAGGCTGCCGCCGATGACGAACTCGCCGAAGGTCTGGATGATCGCCCCGGCGTCGGCATCCATCAGGATCAGGCGGGTGACGCCGATCGACAACGCCAGCCGGAACACCGTGGCGATCAGGATCACCGACGGCAGCACCGACAGCTCGAGCGGGCTGCGCAGATAGACCGCCACCATCAGCAGCAGGACCGCGAAGGTCATGTTGCAGGCGATCAGTGCGTCGACCAGCAGCGTCGGCAGCGGCAGGATCATCAGCAGGATGGTCGCGACCAGCAGGGCCACGATCATCAGGTCCTGCCGCCCCGCGGCGGCGGTCAGGGCCGATTGCCAGCGTGCGCGCGCTGTCATGCCGCCACCCGCCGGTCGGGGGCATCGAGATAGTCGCGGAAGGCGCGCCGCGCCGCCTCGATCTCGCCGAGCTGGTGCAGTGCCCGACTGCGCAGCAGGTGCCGCGCCGCGGCCGGCGGCTCCTCCCGGTCGAGCCGGTCGAGGACTTCGATCGCCTGGCCCGGGCGGCCGACCGCGAGCAGGGCGACGGCGAGCGCGCGCAGCGCCGCCGGATCGGCCTCGTCGTCGCGCGAGGCCAGCAGCATCGCCAGGGCCAGCGCCCGCCGGTTCTGGCCGTGCCGCAGATAGTCGAAGACGAGGCGGTGCAGCGTGTCGCGCTGGACTTGCGTCATCCGCGTCACCCGCCGATCAGGTCGTTCAGCCGGGCGCGCAGCAGGTCGTGCTTGCGCAGCTCCTGCAGCAGCACGGCGCTGCCCCAGCGGGCCAGCCGGTCGTCCGGCGCCTCCGCCTGCAGCAGGTCCAGGATGTCGGCCAGGGTCTCGGCCTGGCCGCCGGGGGTGGCATGGATCGCTCCGGCCGTGGCCGGGCGGATGTAGTCCAGCAGCTCCTCGCGCAGCCGCGAGGCCCGGTCGCGCCGGCCGCGCACCGACCCGGCCCGGCGCGGCACCGGCGCGCCGGCGGCGGTGACCGGGCGCCCGGCGATGCCGTCCGGCTGCTGGCCGGCCCGGACGCTGTCGAGCGGCTCGGTGCGGGACTGGATCGTCGTCATCTCGATTCCCCCCTCCCGGCGTCCCTAAGGCTTGGCGGGGTCGGTCAGGACCATCACGAAGCTCTGCCCAGCCCGGCTGCGCAGGGTGACGGCATCGGCCCTGATCTTGTCGACCGACCAGCCGCCGCCGAGATCCGCGCCCTCGAAATACTTCGAGCCTGTGTGGGTGATCAGATAGGGGTTGTCGCCGGTCCAGACCGCCTGGATCACGATCTCCGGCGCGCCACTGCCCGCCCCGGTCGCCACCTCCGACGACAGCAGGGCCGAGGCGGCGAAGGTGCGGTCGAACCAGGCCTGGATCTCGCGCCACTGCGCCATGTCAGCCGCCGAGAGCCGGCCCGAGGCGACGATGCGGCTGCCCTTGGCCGAGAGGGTCACGCCTTCGAGACGGGCCGCGTCGATGCGGTCCTGCAGCGCCTCCTGGGGCGTCTGCTGCCGCGGCACGACCGGCGCCAGCGCGGCGGTCTGCACCACCGGCTTGCCGGCCTCGGGCGCCGCAGACTGGCCGGCCGCCGGCGCGTCGGAGCCCGACCCGCCGGATGAGAGCGCGATCCCGGACAGGCCGCCGAGAATCACCAGCAGCGCGATGGTCACGGTGACGGCGCGGAGTCGCGAGCCGCCGACGGCCGCCTCGACCGGGCTGCGCAAGACGATGCGCGAGGATCCCAGCGTCAACTCGGCCGGCAGCGGCAGGGTCAAGGCCCCGCCGGGCTCCGTCGTCCCGGTCCGGCCCGGCACGGCGACGGCGCCGGCCAGGGGTTCGACCCGCACGCGATGGCGGCCGATGTCGATCAGGGCATGGACCGGGGCCAGGGTCTCGTCGGCCAGGACGATATCGGAATCGAGCCCGCTGCCGACCCGGTAGGCGGCAGGAGCAAGCTTCTGGACAGTGCCGGCGTTCGGCCCCTCGAGCACGAACAGCGTGACCGAGGGCGACTGCGGGAAGAGCCGTTGGAGCGGCCCCTGGAGAGGACTGTCAGAGAAAAACGCCTTGAACTTCGAGAGCATGGCCCACCCCACGAGGCGCCTCGATCAGTGGCGAAAGCGAGCGCAGCCGGGACCGGCCGCGCTCGCCAGACTGACAGCGATGAAGCTCAGGAACCGGAGCGACGTCCGGACTCAGCCCTTGCGGGCGGCGTCCGACAGCGCCTGGGCCCATTTGTCCAGTTGCTGGTTCTTCTGGGTTTCCCGTGCAGTGTCGATCGTGTCCTGCTTGTTCTGCTCGCGAATCTTGGCCATTTCTTGCTGGATATCAGAGACGTTGCCGTTGCCGGAAGTCGAAGCCATAACCCATTCCTCCTTGTGGAACGCTCAAGATTGACAAAGTCGGAACACGGATGAAGTGCGGGCCTCATGGCCTGATCTGGCACACCGATTCGCCGAACCCCGCCAGCGCCCGGGCCAAACAATCCTAAATCCCGCCGCCTTGGCCAACACGACCCAACGTCGGTTCGACACCAAGGTCCCCCCGCCCCTCGAAACTACTACTCGACTATGCGGCAAACTGCCGTCAGGTCAAGCACTTCAATGTCTCAGTGCATTCGGATTTCAACCCCACACCTGTTCAACAGAACTTTAACAAAAAGCCGGGAACCTTGCTGCCAGTCTAAGCGTTTAGGTCTGCTTGGCGTCTGGACGGTCAGCCGCCCGTTTCAGGCGGACCAGATGTTTGGATTGGCTTTTGCACCTCCGGCTATGCGGCGTTATAAGAACTAGGCGGGTCGACGATCTCGGACATATCGGCGGGAAGTCTTGATGCAGGCGGGGATGGCGATCAGGACCAGAGGGCTGACAGGAGTATTGTCCGACAAGTCTCGTCGGCGCTCCGTCGCGCTCGCGTTCACCGTCCTGCTTCCCCTTTCGGCCGGAACGGCGGCGGCGCAGCAGCCCGCCCCCCCGGCCCCGGCCGTCGTGACCGCACCAGCCACCCCTGCGCCGACCGTCGTCGTGACGCCGGCCCCGGCCGATCTGGCCGCGGGCCAGGGCCGCCGTGCCCTGCCCTGGCCGGACAAGCCGTACCCCTATGTCGTCCTGGACCAGGACGTGCGCGACGTGCTGGGTGCCTTCGGCAGCAACCTCGATATCCCGGTCAAGGTCAGCGACAAGGTCTCCGGCCGGGTGCGCGGCCGGCTGCCGGAGCTGACGCCGCAAAAGCTGCTCGACCAGCTCGCCGCCAGCTTCGGCCTGCAATGGTACTATGACGGCCAGGTGCTGTACGTGACCACGGTCGAGGAGGCGGTGTCGGAGATGCTGCCCCTCGGCGCGATCCGATTCGAGGAGTTGCAGGCGTCGCTGGCCAGCCTGCAGCTCGACGACCCCCGCTTCCCGCCGCGGCCGCTGGCCAGCGCCAATGTCGCGCTGGTGTCGGGGCCGCCCCGCTACGTCGCCCTGGTCAAGGAGACCATGCAGGCGCTGCAGCAGGCCTATCAGTTCCAGACCACGATCGTGCGCGGCCGCACCGGGAAGCCCGGATCATGACCCGGCCGCGACACCACCCCATAGTCCAGACCCGTTTCACGAGCCGAGGCTGATCCCATGGTTGTCATCTCGCCCTCCGTTCTCCAGGCGCCGGCGCTGATCGAACCCAAGGCCGCGATCACGCCCGTCGCCCTGCCGCTGGATCAGAAGGCGGCCAACGTCTTCGACTACGCCCTGCCGCTGCAGCCGGCGCACAAATCGGTCGCCGACTACGCGCCGAACCTGAAGGCCAGACTGCTGGCGAACCCGGCGGCAATGGGCGACCAGCTGCTCAACTCGCTGCAGCAGTTCCACAAGGACACGACATCCCTCGGCGCCAAGCTCACCGAGCCACAGCCCGCCACGACGCTGCAGGCATCGTCGACGGCCCCGGGCGCCACGACCAGGCCGAGCCTGCAGCCGGGGCCCGCCGCGGCGCGGCCGGCGCAGCAGGCCGGAGAGGTCGACTTCCGGGCGGAGATGCGCGAGATGCGGCAGGCGACGCGGGAGTTCAGCAACGGCGTGCTGCGGACCACGCTGGTCACCACCGCCTCCAAGCAGTTGGGCAACGTTCCGGAAACCCTGCTGCGCGGGTAGCCGCGCCGGCCGCCCCAGCGGGTTTGGACAGGATCTCAGAAAGGTCGACCGGAATTGCTCAACCCCTGGGTCAAGCCCCTCGCGTTCGCCGCGCTGCTGCTGCTCGCCGCCTGCAAGGTCGAACTCTACAGCGGCCTGCAGGAGCGCGAGGCCAATGAGATGGTCGCGATCCTGCTGCACCAGGGCATCCCGGCCGAGCGCGAGGTCATCAAGGACCGCGGCCTGGTCGTCTCGGTCGAGGAGGACCGGTTCGCCGACGCCGTCGACGTGCTGCGCCGCAACGGCTATCCGCGCGAGCGCTACGCCAAGATCCCGGACCTGTTCAAAGGCGAGGGGCTGGTCTCCTCGCCGGTCGAGGAGCAGGCGCGGCTGATCTATGCGCTGAGCCAGGAGCTGTCGAGCACGATCTCGGAGATCGACGGGGTCTATTCCGCCCGCGTCCATGTCGTGCTGCCGGACAATGAGGGACTGAAGGCGGCGTCCAGCCCCTCCTCCGCCTCGGTGGTGATCCGCCATCGCGCCGATGTCGACCTGTCGAAGCTGACGCCCGAGATCAAGATGCTGGTGGCGAACGGCATCAAGGGCCTGTTGTACGAGAACGTCTCGGTCGTGTTCCTGCCGACCGATCCGGAGTCGGCGACGCCGCCGATCACCGACCCCCTGACCAATGTCGCCGGCTTCTGGGTACACCGCTCCAGCGCGCCGTGGCTGCAGGGGCTGCTGGCGCTGGTCGCCCTGGCCGTGGTCGCCACCGCCGGCACCGTCGGCTGGAGGATCTGGCGCCGCCGCGACGGCACCGCTCCGGCGGCGGCTGAATGAACCGCACGATCGCGGACCGGCTGGCCCTCCGGCGCTTCGACCGGGCGGTGGCGCTGCACGCCCATCCGGCGCAGCTCGGCCGCGCCTTCCCGGGCCTGCCGGAGGCGGCGGCCCGGCGGCTGCTCGACACCCCACGGCTCCGGTCGCGCCTGTCGGATCTGCTGCGCCGGCGCCTGAACCTCGCGCCCTGCGACGCCGCGTCCTGGCCGGGCGATGCCGCCCGCATCGCCGGCATGGCGCCGGGCGATCTCGACCGCGTCCTCCGCCATGCCGGTGCCGTGGCGGTGGCGGCGCGGCTGCGCACCATCGTCCTCGGCGCCGAGATCCGCCGCGTCACCGGCCTGATCGGCGCCGACGCCTACGCCTTCGGCCTCGGCCACAAGGGCCCGGTCCCGGCGTTGGCCGGGCTGGACACGATGCCGGTCGAGGCGGCGGTCGACCGCGCCGGCCTGCTGTGCCTCGCGGCCTGGTGCGGCGAGGCTGGCCCGGCGGTCGGCGAAAGGCTGCGGCTGCGGCTGGCGCCGGAGCGCTGGCCCGATGGCGGGCCGCCGCCGGCCGAGCGGCCCCGCGCCGCCGCCCTGTTCGCGGCCGCGGCGCAGGCGGTCGCGCCCCATGGCTGAGGCCCCGGCCTTCCGCCGCGGCGGCCCTGTCATGAAGGCCGAGCCGCTTGGCCAGTGGCGGGATGCGCGGCGCTACCTGGCCGAGGCCGAGGCCCATGCCGCGCGCCTGCGGGCCGAGGCGGACGCCGCCTTCGCCGCCGAGCGCGAGCGCGGCCATGCCGAGGGGCTGGCTGCCGCCCGCGAAGAGGCTGCGGCACTGGTGGCCGCGACCGGGCTGCAGATCGACCGCTACCTCGCCGGGCTGGACCAGACCCTGGCCGACCTGGTGCAGGACACGATCGAGCGCATCCTCGGCCGCTTCGACCGGCGCGATCTGCTGCTGCAGGCGGTCGACCACGCGCTGCGCCAGTCCCGGCTGGACCATGCGGCGACGCTGCGGGTGGCGCCGGACATGGTCGAGGCGCTGCGCGGCCGGCTGGCCGACCCGGCGCTGGCCGATATCGGCCGCCGGGTGACGGTCGAATCCGATCCCGGCCTGGCCGCCGACACCTGCGTGATGGTGACCAAATACGGCCATGTCGAACTGGGCATCGACGCCCAGCTGCGCGCCCTGCGCGACGCGCTGCGGCGGACCCGCCCCGGCGAGACGGCGCCATGAGCCCGGACGCCCTGCCCCGCCCCGTGCCCGGCCTGCAGCTGCGGGCCGACCCGCTGCAGGCGCTGCGCCGGCGGCTGGAGGAGGCCGATCCGCGCCCGGTCAAGGGCCGGGTGGTGAAGGCGATCGGCGTCACCGTCCATGCCGAGATCAACGACGCGCGACTGGGCGAGATCTGCGAGCTGCGCGACCCTCAGACCGGCCACAGCATCCTGGCCGAGGTGGTCGGGCTGGTCGACGGCGCTGCGGTGCTGACCCCGATCGGCAGCCTGCAGGGCCTGTCGACCCGGACCGAGGCGATCCCGACCGGCCGCGCCCTGCGGCTCGGCGTCGGCCCCGGCCTGCTGGGCCGGGTGCTGGACAGCCTGGGCCGGCCGCTCGACATCGCCGAGCGCGGGCCCTTGGACACCGACAGCACTTATCCGCTGCACGCCGAGGCGCCGCCGGCGCTGCTGCGGCCGCTGATCACCCGGCCGATGCCGCTGGGCATCCGCGCCATCGACGGCCTGCTGACCTGCGGCGAGGGCCAGCGCATCGGCATCTACGGGTCGCCCGGCACCGGCAAATCCTCGCTGCTGGCGCAGATCGTCAAGGGTGCCGAGGCCGATGCCATCGTCATCGGCCTGATCGGCGAGCGCGGCCGCGAGGTGCGCGAGTTCATCGACCGCCATCTGGGGCCGCAGGCGCTGCGCCGGGCGGTGATCGTCACCGCCACCTCCGATCGCCCGGCGATCGAGCGCGTCAAGGCGGCCTTCGTCGCCACCGCCATCGCCGAGTATTTCCGCGACCAGGGCATGCGCGTCGCCCTGCTGATGGACAGCATCACCCGCTTCGCCCGCGCCGTGCGCGAGATCGGCCTGGCCGCCGGCGAGCCGCCGACCCGGCGCGGCTTCCCGCCCTCCTTCTTCGCCATGCTGCCGCGCCTGCTGGAACGCGCCGGCCCGGCGGCGACGGGGTCGATCACCGGCTTCTACACCGTGCTGGTCGAGGGCGACGCCGAGACCGACCCGATCGCCGACGAGACCCGCGGCCTGCTGGACGGCCACGTCGTGCTGTCGCAGGCCCTGGCCAGCGCCGGCCACTTCCCGGCGATCGACGTCCTGGCCAGCCGCAGCCGGGTGATGGATGCGGTGATCGACACCGGCCATCGCCGCGCCGCGGTGCAGATGCGCCGGCTGATGGCCAAGCATGCCGATATCGAGCTGCTGCTGCAGGTCGGCGAGTACCGGGCCGGTGCCGACACCCTGGCCGACGAGGCGGTGGCCAAGATCGGCGACATCCGGCGCTTCCTGCAGCAGGATTTCGAGGAGGCGACGCCCTTCGCCCGGACCCGCGAGCAGTTGGAGCGGCTGAGCCGATGAAGCCCGACGCTCTCGACAAGCTACGCCGCCTGCGGCGCGACCGGGAAAAGCTGGCGGCCGAGGGCCTGGGCCGCGAGCGCGCCGCCCTGACCGCCGCCGAGGCGCGGGAGCAGCAGGCCGAGGCCGACCGCGCCGCCTATGAGGATCACCGCACCGCGCAGGAGAGCCGGCTCTACGCCGCGGCGCTGGAGAAGCCGGCCATGGTCGACGCGTTGGAGCGGCTGGGCGACCGGGTGTCGGAGCTCGCCGCCGGATCCCGGCGCCAGGACGCCGCGGTACGCGAACGCCGGGCCGAGACCAGCCGGGCCGAGGCCGACACTGATGCGGCGCGCGAGGCCTGGCGGCAGCGGCGGCGGGATGCCGACCGGCTCGATCGGCTGGGCGAGCGCCGCGGCGCCGCCCGGCGCAAGGCCGCCGAGATCCGCGACGATGTCGCCGCCGAGGACGAGGCCAGCCTGACCCCGCCCAGCCCATCCGGAGGCCGGCCATGACCGCCGCCGCGCCGCGGATCCGCGCGGCGGATCCTTTGGCTTCGGATCCCGCCGCCCGCTCCTACGACCCGCCGCGGCTGACCATCGAGCAGGCCGGCGACGCCAATGCCGTCGCCCGGCGCTGCACGCCCGTGCCGGTCCGGATCGGCGGGCTGGAGATCGAGGCGCCGCTCGCGATCACCCCAACCCTCGCCCCGCCAGACGCCGGCGGCACCGCGATCACTCTCCGCCTCGGCCCGGGACGCCTGGTGCTGCTGGTGCCGCCGCTGCTGGTCGAGCAGGCGCTGGCGGAGGCCGCGGGGCTGCCGGTCGCCGAGCTGGAGCCGGAGCTGGCGGCGCTGCTGCTGGAGGCCGTGCTGTCGGAGCTGCTGCCGACACTGGAAGCGGCGGCCGGGGTATCGATCGCGATCGAGAGCATCGGCCCGGCGCCGGCCTTCGCGCCCGCCTTCCACTGCGCCGTCGCCATCCGCCACGCCTTCGCCGAGACGGCGCTGCACCTCGCCGCCGACGCCGCCGCCCGTCCCGCCCTGCATCGTCTGATCAACGCCGCGCCGGCCCTGCCCGCGCCCTGCGCCGGCCTGCCGGTGTCGCTGGCCGTCCGCATCGGCGCGGTGCGCCTGAGCCTGGCCGAGCTCGAGGGGGTCGCGCCCGGCGACGTCGTCTTTCCCGATGTCGCCTGCCGGCCCGGCGAGGCGCTGGTGGTCTATGGCGAGGGCTGGTCGCATGCGGCGAAGCACGACCGCGCTACGGTCACGGTCGCGGGGCCGCGGCGGCCCCTGGCCCTGCAGGATGGAGGAGGATGGATGGCGGATCCCGACAGCGATGCCGCGGCGCCGCCGGCGGAGCGGCTGGACCAGCTTCCGGTGACGCTGGTGTTCGAGCTGGGGCGCAGCGAGCTGCCGCTGGCCGCGGTGCAGGGCCTGGCCCCGGGCGCGGTCATCCCGCTCGGCCGCGACCCGGGCGAGGCGGTCGACATCGTCGCCAACGGCCGGCGCATCGGCCGCGGCGAGATCGTGCGGATCGAGGACGAGCTGGGCGTACGCGTGGTGCGGCTGTTCGGCGATGAATGAGGCGCCGCCGGATGTCCTGCCGCTTCTCGGCATCGTCACGCTGGTCAGCCTGGTGCCGTTCCTGGTCGTCACCCTGACCGCCTTCCTGAAGATCTCGGTGGTCATGCTGCTGCTGCGCAACGCGCTCGGCATCCAGCAGACGCCGCCGAACATGGTGCTGTACGGCATCGCCCTGATGCTGACGATCTACATCACCGGGCCGGTGCTCGCCGAGGTCTATTCCCGGGTCAGCGACCCGGCGCTGCGGCTGCGCAGCATCCAGGACTGGCAGGCGGTGATCCAGTCGGCGATCGAGCCGGTGCGCGCCTATCTGATGCGCTTCACCGACCCGGCGGAGCGCGACTTCCTGCTTTCCGCCACCGCCCGGGTATGGCCGCAGGAGGCCAGCGCCGCGGCGACGCCGAACGACATGGTCATCCTGATCCCGTCCTTCGTCATCTCCGAGCTGACCCGGGCCTTCGAGATCGGCTTCCTGTTGTACCTGCCCTTCATCGTCATCGACCTGATCGTCTCCGCGATCCTGATGGCGATGGGCATGATGATGGTGTCGCCGCTGGCGATCTCGGTGCCGTTCAAGCTGTTCCTGTTCGTCATGGTCGACGGCTGGTCGCGCCTGCTGCACGGCCTGATCCTGAGCTACAGCAGCTGAGGCGGCGATGGGTCCGGTCGCATCCATATATCGCTTTTTGAGTCCCCCCTCCCCTCGCGGGAGGGGGATAGGGGGAGGGGGTTCTCTCAGTTCGATCCGGCCTGAATTGGAGCGAACCGACTCGGACAGCGAGTTCCGCTCTCTGCCCATTCGCGCGCGGACGCGCGCAGCCCCCTCCCCCAGCCCCCCC
>NZ_JASATH010000130.1:0-22931 GCF_038440215.1 Inquilinus sp. OTU3971
ATGGCATCGACCATGCCTGGATGAGAACAAATGAGGAACAAATAGTCAAGGGAAATCGCTTTCCGATTGAATCGTCGTTGCGACGTCGGGCCCTAATCCCTGGCAACGCCCCTGCGGGGCTCGCCATGCTTTTTCAAGGTGAGGGCATGCCGCCCTTCGCTGCCTCGCTTTGGACCTGCGATGGACTTGGCCTTCAGCCGTCCGCGAGTCACACTGACTGCGAACGACCCGCCCGCGCCGGCATCCCCTGCCCGCCGCCGCGGCCGCTCCCGCAGAACGCGCCACCAGACCAGCCTGATCGGAAGGACGGACGCATGACACCGGATCCCAGCATCGCGCATCGCCGGCTCGGCGGCCTCTCGGTCTCCGCCATCGGGCTCGGGCTGATGCCGCTGTCGGGCGTCTACGGCGCCGCCGACGACGCGGCTTCGGAGGAGCTGATCCGCCGCGCCATCGATCTCGGCGTCGACCATCTCGACAGCGCCGACATGTATGGCTGGGGCCACAATGAGGAGCTGCTGGGCCGCGCCATCAAGGGCCGGCGCGACCGCGTCGTGCTGGTGACCAAATTCGGCCAGACCCGGCGCGAGGGCGGCCCGAACGGCGTCGACGGCCGGCCCGACTATGTGGCCCAGGCCTGCGAGGCCAGCCTGCGGCGCCTCGGCGTCGACACCATCGACCTGTACTACCAGCACCGGGTCGACCCGGCGGTGCCGATCGAGGAGACGGTCGGCGCCATGGCCCGGCTGGTCGAACAGGGCAAGGTCCGCCATCTCGGCCTGTCCGAGGCCGGGGCGGAGACCATCCGCCGCGCTCATGCCGTGCACCCGATCGCGGCGGTGCAGACCGAATACTCACTGCTGTACCGCGCCGAGGCCGAGGCGACCCGCCAGGTCACCCGGTCGCTCGGCATCGGCTTCGTCGGCTATTCCCCGCTCGGCCGCGGCTTCCTGGCCGGGGCGATCCAGGACCTCTCCCAGATCGACGGCCGCCGGGCGGCGCATCCGCGCTTCCAGCCCGAGAACTTCGCGCACAACCGCGGGCTGGTCGACCGGTTCGAGGCGCTGGCGGCGGAGAAGGGCTGCAAGCCGTCGCATCTCGCCCTCGCCTGGCTGCTGGCCCAGGGCGACGACGTGGTGGCGATCCCCGGCACCCGGTCGATCGCCCGGCTGGAGGAGAATCTCGGCGCCCTGCAGGTGACGCTGACGGTGGAAGACCTGGCCCGGCTGGACGCCGCCATCCCGCCCGGCGCCGCGGCCGGGACGCGCTACTCCGCGGCCGGGATGCAATCGGTCCAGCTCTGAGGCTCAGTCCTCCGCCTTCTGCGCGTCGTAGCGGTCGCGCGCGGCGTCCAGCGCCGGGAAGTTGCGCTCGGCCCAGCGGTCCAGGGCCGTCAGGGTCTCGCTGAGGGATTCGCCGAGCGGGCTGAGCCGGTATTCGACGCAGGGCCGGGCGGTGTGGAAGTCCTGGCGCAGCACGAGGCCGTTGCGCTCCAGGTCGCGCAGGGTCTGGGCCAGCATCTTCTGCGAGATGCCGCCGATCCGGCACAGCAGGGCGGCGTTGCGCACCGGCCCGTCGGCCAGGGCCGAGAGGATCAGCACCGACCATTTCGACGCGACCAGCTCCAGCGCATGGCGGGCCGAGCAGGTTTCGTCGAAGACATCCGGCGCGGTGGCGGGTTCGGGCCGGTCCGGAGGCGCCATGGTTACCTCGAGGTGCTGTATTGCGGGCCGCAGGGCCATTCCCGATACATGGACTCCTATCGCGGATTGCAAGCCCAGTGAGGAGACAGATGAAGGCCCTCATCCTCAGCTCCAGCCCCCGGCGCGACGGCAACTCCGCCGCCCTGGCCGGCGCGGTCGCGGCCGGGCTGGCCGAAGCCGGCCATGCCGCCGAGACGGTCCATCTGGCCGACGCCATCGGCGGCTTCCTGCGCGACTGCCGGCAATGCCGGCGGCCGGATGGCAGCTGCGCCATCGACGACGGGTACAGGCCGCTGTTCCTCGACCGCTTCCTCGCCGCCGACGGGCTGGTCGTGGCCACGCCGATCTACTGGTACGGCATGTCGGCCCAGCTCAAGGCCTTCTTCGACCGGATGTTCTGCTACGTCGCCGCCTCCTACCCCGACTCCGAGACGGTGAAGGCGCGGATGACCGGCAAGCGGGTCGGCCTGGTGCTCAGCTCCGAGGAGGCCTATCCCGCCGTCGCCGGCGCGATCGTGCATCAGGTCCAGGAGTACAGCCGCTACACCCGGTCGCGATTCGTCGGGGTGGTGCATGGCTACGGCAATGCCCGGGGCGAGGTGCGGCGCGATCCGCTGGACCCGCTGGCCGAGGCCCGCCGGCTCGGGCGCGGCTTGTTCGACCGCTACGCCTCGGACTACCTGATCGACACCGACCGCCCCGGCCGCGTCTGGCCTCAGCCTGCCGGCGAAATGGCCTGAGCCCGGGGTTGTCCGCGCCGCCCGGATGGGACAGGATCGCGCCGCGCCGAACCGTGGCGCGCGGGTTCCATCGCGTGGAGGAAGGGATGACGTCTCGCCTGTTCGGATCCGGCTGGACCTTCGGGGCGGCGCTGCTCCTGCCGCTGCTGGCCGCCGGCCCGGCCCTGGCCGATTTCGGCTCCTGCGTCGCCGGCCTGGCCGAGTCCGCGGTGAAGGCCGGGGTCGACCGCGACGTCACCGCCCGCGCCTTCGACGGGCTGACCCAGCCGGACGACAAGGTGCTGCGCTTCCTGGAGGCACAGCCGGAGTTCAAGACGCCGATCTGGGACTATCTCGCCTTCCTGGTCGACGACCAGCGCATCGCCGACGGCCGGGCGATGCTGTCGAAATACGGCCGCGTGCTGCAGCAGGCGGAGCAGCGCTACGGCATCGACCGCACCGTGATCGTCGCGGTCTGGGGCGTCGAGAGCGACTACGGCAAGGAGCGCGGCAACTACTTCCTGCCGCACGCCTTGGCCACGCTGGTCTGCGCCGGCGAGCGGCGCACCGATTTCTGGCGCGGCGAGCTGATGGCGGCGCTGAAGCTGGTCAGCGCCGGCGACCTGCGGCTGGACGAGCTGTACGGCTCCTGGGCCGGCGCCTTCGGCCAGACCCAGTTCATCCCGTCGACCTATCAGCGGCTGGCGGTCGATTTCGACGGCGACGGGCGGCGCGACCTGGTCAATTCGATCGCCGACGCGCTCGGCTCCACCGCCAACTACCTGAAGCGGTCCGGCTGGCAGCAGGGCCAGCCCTGGATGATCGAGGTCAAGGTGCCGGCCGGCTACAACGGCCCGACCGGGCGCAAGGACAAGGACCCGCTGTCGGCCTGGGCCCAGCGCGGCGTGGTCCGCGCCGACGGGGCGCCGCTGTCCGGCAACGCCCAGGCCGGCCTGCTGCTGCCGGCCGGGCCGCAGGGGCCGGGCTTCCTGGTGTTCCGCAATTTCGACGCGATCTATTCCTACAATGCTGCGGAATCCTACGCGCTGGCGATCTCCCACCTCGCCGACCGGCTGGCCGGCGGGCCGGCGCTGCGCACGCCGTGGCCGACCGACGATCCCGGCCTGTCGCGGGCCCAGCGCCTGCGGCTGCAGCAGCTGCTGCAGGCCCAGGGCTACGACATCGGCGGCCAGGCGGACGGCAAGATCGGCCCGGCCACCCGGGCCGCGATCTCGGCGGCCGAGCAGCGCCTGGGCATGCCCCAGACCGGCCGGGCCGGGCTCAAGGTGTATCAGGCGCTGGGTGGGCAGTAGTCCCGTGGGACATCGGGGCCGGCGGTGCGCCGGCTCCCGTCAGTGCGACCAGTAGAGGTCGAAACGGTCGTCGTCCTGCTCCGACTGGCACAATTTCGCATGGATCGGCCGGGAGACGTGCGGGTCGCGGATCTGCACGTTGTAGGCGACCGGCTGCTCCTCCCGCCGGCAGGCCCAGGCGCCGCCGATCTCATTTTCGCCCGAGTAGATCAGGAAGTCGGGCGCCTTCGGGCTGCCCGCGGCCCCTGGGTTCGGAACCAGCCGGATCCGATCCTGGAACAGCAGCGTCTTGACCGGCCCTTCGATGACGTCGCGGTTGCGGTAGAGCGTGCCGATGCCGATCGTGGTCATTGCCGATCCCCAGTGACAGAGCCGCGCGCCCGGCCGGTCCGGACGACCGCCCTCGCAGTGACCGGCGCCCGATACCCGCCACGCTGTGACGGACTTAAGACTCCATCAAGGAACTCTGCCAACACACCAAGGTTCCAGTTGACAAAAGATCCGATGTTTTTTAGTAAATTTTCCATCCGCGCGACACTTCCACAAACGATACACCTGCGGAACACGACCGCGATCAAGTCATCACTTCAGTCCTGATTCCGACCCCGAAGAAAGGGGGGGCCGCCCCCCTTTTTCAGCGCAGCTTTTCAGCCGAAACCTGATCCTGGTGCGAACCGGGCAGCGGGACTAGGATTCCCGGCCACTCCCATCCTGGAAGACGCTGCCATGACGGTTGGAGAACAGACGTCCCGTGCACTGGTGATCGAGGACCAGGATCTGATGCGCCTCGCCCTGATCAGCGAGCTGAAGGCCGCGCTGCGGGACTGCATCGTCCAGGGCGCCGCGACCTGGGAGATCGCCTCCGGCCTGCTGCGGGAGCACAGCTTCGATCTGGTGATCATCGATCCGGGCCTGCCGGGCTTCGACCCGACCTCGCCGCAGCACCGGCTCGCCGTGGTCAAGGCGGTGGTCGACGCCTCGCCCGACGCGCTGCACATCGTCGTCACCGGATCGGATTCGGTCGAGGAGGGCGAGGCGTGCCGGATGCTCGGGGCCAATGCCTATGTCGGCAAGACCGGCCTCGACCGGGACACGCTGTCCAGCATCATCGACAAGATCTCGGACACCCGGTTCTCGCTGTCGCTGTCCGCGGTCAAGGCGGTGACGCCGGAGTTCTACTATTCCGGCCTGACGCCGCGGGAGCAGGAGATTATCGATTTCATGCGGAGCCGGCCGAAGGGGGTCAAGCGCAAGGAGATCTACGAGAAGATGGGCGACCGGTTCGGCATCGACCCCTATACGGTGGAGAAGTACTACAAGCAGGCCCGCGCCAAGCTGCTGAAGAACGGGTTGTTCCCGAAAGGCGCCTGAGGATGACCGCCGCGCCCGATCCCCGTCTTTTCCCCGTCCGGGCCGGCTGATGCTCCATTTTCTCCGCATGGCACTGACCGCCGCCGCCATGCTGGCCATCGCCGGCGGCGCGGCCGCCGCCCCGGTCGGCTACGAGGATCCCCACATCCTCCGGGTCGAAAGCTCTCCGGGCCAGGCGATCGCCACCTACACGCCGGACCAGATCCGGACCACCTTCCCGCAGCGGGAGATCGACACCGGCACGCCGTGGAGCGAGGCCGGCGAGACCATCCGCTACCGCGGCCCGGACCTCAAGGACGTCCTGGCCCGCAGCGGGCTGGGCGAATCCGCCACCATCGAGGTCTTCGCCTACGACGATTTCATCACCACCATCCGGATGGACGAGATCAAGGACTACGAGCCGATCCTCGCCATCGAGCGGGCCTGCTCCGCGGCGGACCACAAGACGGCCCGATGCGCCGACGGCCAGGAGTTCCGGCCGCTCGACCTGGCGGATTCCGGGCCCTACTCGATCATCTGGCCGCTCGACAAGCTGCCCAAATCCTACACGGCCGGACGCAACGCGATCTGGGTCTGGTTCGTCGTCGCACTGCGGCCCGGCTCATGAAGGCGCTGCGGCGCTGGCTGGACTTCGTGCCCTATCTCGGGCTGGCCGTCGCCATCCTGCTGGGATCCTGGTCGTTCATGCGCTCCGAGCACTACCGCGAGGAGACCGACATCCTGCTGATGCAGTCCTACGAGGTGCAGTGGCGGGGCTCGCAGATCCGGGAAAGGCTGGCCAACATCGTCGGGCTGCTGCGCCTGTCGATGGCGACCGGGGACCGTGAGCCGCAGCTGGCGCAGGAGGTCGGGCTGCTGCAGTTCAACATGGTGGCACTGCGCAACCTGCAATATATCGACCACTTCCTCGACCCGCAGGATTTCGCCAGGATCGACCGCAGCATCCAGACCATCCGGACCCGGATCCTGCCGAATATCAGCGCGACGGCGAACGACCAGGAGTCGCTGGCCCTGCTGACCGACATCCAGCAGGACATGTTCCAGGTCTCGGGCACCACGGGCGCCCACAGCCGCACCCTGAACGAGACCGCGCATATCGCCGAGAACGCGCTGCGCAACGTGGCCATCTTCGTGCTGGCGCTGTCGGCCGTGATCGTGGTCGGGGTGATCATCCACCAGCAATCGATGATGGCGCGGCGCAAGGACCAGCAGATCCGCTCCTTCTCGTCGCTGTTCGCCCATATGACCCGGTCGCGGGTCGCCGCCCTGGCGCTGTTCATCAGGGGCCTGCGCGACGGCGAGGCCCCCGACCCGGAGATGGTCGCCGCCGCCGCGCGGGCCGCGGCCGAGCTGGACAGCATCAACAACGGCCTGGTGAAGATCGGCTATTCGGCCAAGCCGACCCGGAACGTGGCGCTGCAGAGCATCCTCGACGCGCTGTCGCAGGATCACGGCGGGCGGATCCAGTTCGACGTTCCCGAGGAGGCACGGACGGCGCTGGTGGCATCGCCGCAGTTCCACCTGATCCTGGACGAGCTGATCCGCAATGCCGAGCACGCCGTGGCCGCGGCGGGGAAGCCGGAGTCCCGGGTGATTCTCCGCGCCCGCCTGACCCGGCGCTTCCCGTTCGGGCGCCGCCTGGCGCTCGAGGTGATCGACAACGGCCTCGGCATGTCCCGCGCGGTGCGCGCCAAGGCGGCGGAGCCGTTCTTCTCGATGCGGGCCGGCAGCCATGTCGGGCTCGGCCTGACCGGCTGCGCCGAGATGGTCAAGGCGCTGGGCGGCCGCTTCCGGATCGACTCCGCGGAAGGCCGCGGCACCTCGGTGCGGATCCTCTATCCGCTGCGCCGCGAGACCGGGACGACCGGGCAGGCCGGCCCGGCCTCAGCCTGACAGCCGCCATTCCTCCTGCAGCATGGCGAAGATCAGCTCGTCGCCCCAGACGCCGTTGAACCGGTCGTTCTGGACCAGATGCGCCTCCTGCCGCATGCCGAGCCGCTTGAGGACGTTGATCGACCCGGTGTTCAGCGCATCACAGCGGGCGAAGATGCGATGGAAGTCGAACCGGCCGAAGCCGAGGCCCAGCACCGCCCGCGCCGCCTCGGTGGCATAGCCGCGTCCTGCCGCCTCCGGCGCGAAGGTGTAGCCGATCTCGGCCTGCCGGGCCTCGCGGCTGACCCATTTCAGCACCACATCGCCGAGCAGGGCGCCGGTCTCGCGGGACGCCACCCCCAGCACCAGCTCGTCGCCCTCGCCCTCGAACTTCAGCGCGCCGAACCGCTCCAGCGCCGCCCGCGACTGCTCCGGCGTGCGCGGGTTCCGGTACAGGTAGCGGGCGACCTCCGGCAGCCGGTGATAGCCGTGGAACGCCTCGAAATCTTCCGGCACGAAGCGGCGGAGGATCAACCTTTCGGTCTCGAACGGCACGACCGGGTCCGGCATCGCGGCGTCCCTGGATGATTCGGCGAGGATGATTCCTCGTACAACCGGAACGGCCGCACACCCACTAAATTCGCTCGGAGTCAGGCCGTCAGCGCCCGGCAGTCGGCGGCGGCCCAGCCGACGGTCACGGCCTCGCCCGCCGCCAGGGCCGGGCGGCCGTCGGCGTTCGGCAGCTTGAGCACGAAATCGTCGCGGCCGAGCAGCGACAGCCGGGCCCGGGTGTGGTCACCGTGGAAGATCAGCTCCTCGATCCGGGCCGGGAATCGGTTCGGGCCGGCCTCGGCGCCGGGCGACAGCCGCACCCGCTCCGGCCGGATCGACAGAGTGGCTCGGGCGCCCTGCCCGGCCGCCCCGACCGGCGTCGCCAGCACCGAGAAGCCGCCATCGACCGCAACCGTGCACTGCCCGCCCGCCAGGGTCTCGACCGTCCCGGCCAGCTTGTTGTTCTCGCCGATGAACTGGGCGACGAAGGCGGTCTCGGGCCGGTCGTACAGGTCGTCCGGCGCCGCCAGCTGGTCGATCGCGCCCTCGTGGAACACGGCGATGCGGTCCGACATGGTCAGCGCCTCGCCCTGGTCATGGGTGACATAGACCACGGTGACGCCGAGCGAGCGGTGCAGATGCTTGATCTCGAGCTGCATGTGCTCGCGCAGCTGCTTGTCGAGCGCGCCGAGCGGCTCATCCATCAGCACCAGCCGCGGCTCGAACACCAGGACCCGGGCCAGGGCCACCCGCTGCTGCTGACCGCCCGAGAGCTGGGCCGGGCGGCGGCCGCCGAAGCCGGCCAGCTTGACCATGTCGCGCGCGCGCGCGACCCGCGCCTCGGCATCCGCGCCGCCGATGCCGCGCACCTTGAGCGGGAAGGCCACGTTCTCGCGCACCGTCATATGCGGGAACAAGGCATAGTTCTGGAACACCATGCCGATGTCGCGGCGCCAGGGTGGCAGCGCGTCGATCTCCTTGCCTTCCAGCAGGATGCGGCCGCGGGTCGGCGTCTCGAACCCGGCCAGCATCATCAGCGTCGTGGTCTTGCCCGAGCCGGAGGGGCCGAGCAGGGTCAGGAATTCGCCCTGCCGGATGGCGAGGTCCAGCCCCCGCACCACCAGCGTCTCGCCGTCATAGGTCTTGGCCACGTCGACGAATTCGACGAAGGCCCCTGCTTCCCTGTCCGCCATGCCGTCCCTGTTCTTCGTTCGGTTGTGTGCCGTCTATTCGTCCAGCGCCTGCTCCAGATCCGCGATCAGGTCCTCGACCGCCTCGATGCCGATCGACAGGCGCAGCAGGTCGTCGGGCACCGTGCCGTCCTCCTTCTCGATCGTGGCACGGTGCTCGATCAGGCTCTCGACCCCGCCCAGCGAGGTGGCGCGGATGAAGATGCGGACGCGGGAGATCGCGCGCAAAGCCGCCTCGCGGCCGCCGGCCAGGCGCAGCGACAGCATGCCGCCGAAGCCGCCCTCCATCTGCAGTGCCGCGATCGCATGGCCGGGAAAGCCCGGCAGGCCGGGGTAGCAGACCTGCGCCACCGCCGGATGGCCATCGAAGCGCTCGGCGATGCGCTGGGCGCTGGCGCTGGCGGCGCGCACCCGCACGAACAGCGTGCGCATGCCGCGCAGCAGCAGCCAGGCCTCGAACGGCCCCAGCACCGGGCCGGCCAGGAAGCGGATCCGGCCGATGCGCTGCCACAGCGGGCCGTCGGCCGCCGTCACCACCGCGCCGGCGACCACGTCGGAATGGCCGTTCAGGTATTTGGTGGCGGAATGGACGACGAGATCGGCGCCATGCGCGATCGGCCGGCACAGCGCCGGCGAGGCCGAGGTGTTATCGACCGCCAGCAGCGCCCCGGCTTCATGGGCGATCGCGGCGGCGCCGGCGATGTCGGTGACCGACCAGATCGGGTTTGCCGGGGTCTCGACGAAGACCAGCCTGGTCACCCCGGGCCGGATCGCGGCGCGCAGGGCGTCGAGGTCGGTGGTGTCGACCAGGTCGCAGTCCAGGCCCCAGGGGATCAGCAGCTCGCGCAGCAGCTTGCCGGTGCCGAAATACATGTCGCGCGAGCAGACGACATGGTCGCCCGGCGCCAGCGCCTGGAACAGGGTTGCGATCGCCGCCATGCCGGAGGCGAACAGCATCGCCGCCGACCCGCCCTCCAGCCGCGCCAGCAGCGCCTCGGCCTGCAGATAGGTCGGGTTGTCGTCGCGGCTGTAGCCGCGGCCGCCGACCTGGGCGTAGGCGGCGTCGCGGGCATAGGTCGAGGACGGATGGATCGGCGGCACGATCGCGCCGGTGTCGCCGCAGAGATAGCCATCGAGGCGGGCGGCGATGGTTTCGGGGCGGCAGGGCGGCCGATCGACCATGGGAACTCCAGAGTGCCTTCCGGGTGTAACTCCCCTGACGCGGCCCTGCAATCCGTGGCAACGTGGGCGAATGGTGTCGGGAGCTTGTCGATGGCGTTCGAGAACGGATTCGGGATCGATCTGGGGCTGGCGCCCGGCATGTGGGTGCGGCACCCCGACCAGCCCGACTGGGGCCTCGGCCAGGTGCAGTCGGTGATCGGCAGCCGGATCACGGTGAATTTCGAGAACCGCGGCAAGGTGCTGATCGACGGCTCGGTGATCCAGCTGGAGCCGACTGAGGAATTGTAGCGGGCCGCTCCTCCCCTCGTCATCCTCGGGCTTGACCCGGCAATCCAGGGGCCACCGAGAGCTGCTCCGGAAAGCCCCTGGATCCTCGGGTCAAGCCCGAGGATGACAGTTAGGATAAGCCGCATCCCATAATCCAACTATAAACTGTTCAATTTCATCGCCTCATCCCCCTCCATGGATTTTCCGCTGGCGCGCTTTCTACGCTCCGCTATGATGGAAGCCCTTTATTTACTGTAAACACAGGTAAAATCGATGCGCGTCGAGCTTCGCGGGATCGAGAAGCGGTTTCAGGAGTTCACCGCCCTGTCGGGGATCGGCCTCGACATCGAGGCGGGGCATCTCTGCGCCCTGCTCGGCCCTTCCGGCTCGGGCAAGACGACGCTGCTGCGCATCATCGCCGGACTGGAGCATGCCGATGCCGGCAGCTTGCGGATCGGCGGCACCGACATGTCGGCGATCGATGTCCGCGACCGCCAGGTCGGCTTCGTGTTCCAGCACTACGCCCTGTTCCGGCACATGAGCGTGCTGGACAATATCGGCTTCGGCCTGAAGGTGCGGCCGCGCCAGACCCGGCCCGAGGCCGAGGCGATCCGCGCCCGCGCCAGGGAGCTCTTGGCCCTGGTGCAGCTGGAGAAATTCGGCGACCGCTACCCCGACCAGCTGTCCGGCGGCCAGCGCCAGCGCGTCGCCCTGGCCCGGGCCCTGGCGATCGAGCCGCGCATCCTGCTGCTGGACGAGCCCTTCGGTGCGCTCGACGCCCGGGTGCGCAAGGACCTGCGCCGCTGGCTGCGCGAGCTGCACCAGACACTGAAGCTGACCACCGTCTTCGTCACCCACGACCAGGAGGAGGCGCTGGAGCTGGCCGACCAGGTGGTGGTGATGGATCACGGCCGGATCGAGCAGATCGGCAGCCCGACCGAGGTCTATGAGCGGCCGGCGACGCCCTTCGTCTACGAGTTCCTGGGCCAGGCCGTGCGCCTGCCCTGCCGCATCGGCCCCGACCGGGTCGATGTCGAGGGCGCGGTGCTGCCGCGGCCGGCGGGCTATGCCGGGCCGGACGGCGCCGGCGAGATCTTCGTCCGGCCGCACGACCTGCTGCCGCAGGAGGCGCGCAGCGATGCCTTCCCGATCGCGGTCCGCAGCGTCAACGTGATCGGCCCGCTGGTGCGGGTCGAGGCGGTGACCCAGCGCGGCGCGATCCCACTGGACCTGGAATGGCACCGGCGCCAGCTGGCGGCCCGCCTGCCCGCCGCGGGCGAGACGCTGCAGGTCGGCACCAGCCATTTCGGCCTGTTCCCGGCGCGCCAGGCCGCCTGAGCATTCTGGAGATTTCGATGAAGCTTTCCTTCCTGGCGCTGGCCATGGCGGCCGGACTGCTGAGCAGCGGCATGGCCGAGGCCCAGACCACCATCCTCAACGCCTCCTTCGACGTGGGGCGCGAGCTCTATGTCGACATCAACCCGGCCTTCCAGAGCTATTGGAAGGGCAAGTCGGGGCAGGATGTGATGGTCGAGCAGTCGCATGCCGGTACCTCGAAGCAGGCGCGGTCGATCCTGGAGGGGCTGCAGGCCGATGTCGTCACCTTCAACCAGGCGACCGACATCACGGCGCTGGAGCAGGGCGGCGCGGTCAAGCCGGGCTGGCAGTCGGCCTTCCCGAACGGCGCCTCGCCCTACTACTCCTTCCCCGCCTTCCTGGTGCGCCAGGGCAACCCGAAGGGGATCAAGGACTGGGGCGACCTGGCGCGCGACGACGTGCAGATCGTCTTCCCCAACCCGAAGACCTCCGGCAATGCCCGCTATACCTATCTGGCGGCCTATGCCTGGGCGCTGAAGGCGAATGGCGGCGACCAGGGGAAGGCCCAGGATTTTGTCAAGACCGTGCTGTCGCATGTGCCGGTGTTCGACACCGGCGGCCGCGGCGCCACCACCACCTTCGTCGAGCGCGAGACCGGCGACGTGCTGATCACCTTCGAGGCCGAGACCCGCGGCATCCAGAAGGAATACGGCGACCGCGGCTTCGAGGTGGTGGTGCCGCCGAGCAGCCTGAAGGCCGATTTCCCGGTGGCGGTGGTCGACAAGGTGGCGGATGCCCGCGGCACGACCGAGGTCGCCAAGGGCTATCTCGACTTCCTGTACCAGCCGGGGGCCCAAGAGATCCTGGCCGGGCATTTCTATCGCCCGACCCTGGCCGAGGTCGCGGCCAAGCACCAGTTCCCGGCGGTGACGCTGGCCACGGTCGACGAGGTGTTCGGCGGCTGGGACAAGGTGAATGCCGAGCATTTCGCCTCCGGCGGTATCCTCGACACCGTGTTCGTGAACCAGTGAGCCGCGACGCCCGATGACCAGCGTCGCCCTCGCCGCCCCCCGCCCCGCCCGGCGCCGGGTGCTGCCCGGATTCCGGCTGACGCTGGGCTGCACACTGGTCTACCTCATGCTGATCGTGCTGCTGCCGCTGGGTGCCCTGGCGCTGAAGGCGGCCAGCCTGACCCCGGCCCAGTTCCTCGCCATCGTCACCTCGCCCCGCGCCCTCGCCAGCTACGAGGTCACGCTCGGCATGGCGCTGGCGGCGACGCTGTTCAACGGCGTGGTCGGGCTGCTGCTGGCCTGGGTGCTGGTGCGCTACCGCTTCCCCGGGCGGCGGCTCTTGGACGCCATCGTCGACCTGCCCTTCGCCCTGCCGACCGCGGTGGCGGGCATCGCCCTGACCGCGCTGTTCGCCAAGAATGGCTGGTTCGGCGCGCCGCTGGCGGCGATCGGCATCCCGGTCGCCTACACCCCGCTGGGCATCGCCGTGGCGATGGCCTTCACCAGCCTGCCCTTCGTGGTGCGCAGCGTGCAGCCGGTGCTGGAGGACCTGGACGCCGGCGTCGAGGAGGCGGCCCGGACGCTGGGCGCCGGCGACTGGTCGACCCTGCGCCATGTCGTCTGGCCGGCGATTCTGCCCGCCTTCCTGGCGGGCTGCAGCCTGGCCTTCGCCCGCAGCCTGGGCGAGTTCGGCGCCGTGATCTTCATCGCCGGCAACCGGCCGATGCAGACCGAGATCGCGGCGCTGCTGGTCTTCATCCGGCTCGAGGAATACGACTACGCCGCCGCCGCGGCGCTGGCGCTGACCATCCTTGCCGCCGCCTTTGTCCTGCTGCTGGCCACCAACATCCTCCAGGCCCGGTTCCTGCGCCATGTCGATCGCCGTTGACCGCGCGCCGGTGGCGGCGCCTGTGACATCGACCGCCGCCAGCACCCGGCCGCGGCGGTCGCCCCGCATCGGCGAGGGGCGCTGGACCCGGCGCATCCTGATCGGCCTCGCCTTGCTGGCCGCCGCGCTGGTGCTGGTGGCGCCGATCGCGGTGATCTTCGCCCAGGCCTTCTCCGCCGGCTTGACGGTCTTCGCCCGCAACATCGGCGAGCGCGAGACTCTGCACGCCATCGGCCTGACCGTGACCACGGCGCTGATCGTGGTGCCGGTCAACACCGTGTTCGGCGTCATGGCGGCGTGGGTGATCGCCAAGTTCCAGTTCCGCGGCCGACGCCTGCTGACCACGCTGGTCGAGATCCCGTTCTCGGTGTCGCCGATCGTCGCCGGTGTCGTGTACCTGTTCCTGTACGGCGCCAACGGGCTGTTCGGCCCGTGGCTGCAGGACCAGGGCATCCGCCTGATGTTCACCCCCGTGGCGATCGTGCTGGTCAGCCTGTTCGTGACCTCGCCCTATGTGGCGCGCGAGCTGATCCCGCTGATGCAGGCGCAGGGGCGCGACGAGGAGGAGGCGGCGGCAACGCTGGGCGCCAATGGCTGGCAGACCTTCTTCCGCGTCACCCTGCCGAACATCAAATGGGCGCTGCTGTACGGCGTGGTGCTGTGCAACGCCCGGGTGATGGGCGAGTTCGGCGCCGTCTCGGTCGTCTCCGGCCATATCCGCGGCCAGACCAACACGCTGCCGCTGCAGATCGAGCTGCTGTACAACGACTACAACGCCGTCGGCGCCTTCGCCGCCGCCTCGACCCTGGCGCTGCTGGCGCTGGTGACGCTGGCGGCCAAGGCGCTGGTCGAGCGCCACAGCCGCCGCGCCGGCCGGCCGGGACACTGAGGACCGGCCGGGTTCGACCTCAGGCCGGGGTCAGGACGTGGATGGCGCGGCCGGCAATCAGGTCCCGGGTGCGCTCGCCATAGGCCTTCATGTGCGAGGCGATCGAATGCGCCTTCAGCGCCTCCGGGCTCTCCCACTTCTCGACCACGACGAAGGTGTCGTCGCCGAAGCTGTCGGGGCTGCCTGCAGCGTCGATCGCCGGGCCGTATTCGATGCAGCCCTGCTCGGCATGGACCGCGGGGATGATCTTGCGGAATTCCTCCAGCAGGGCGGCGCGCTGGCCCGGCTTGGCGGTGATCAGGGCGATGACATGGATCACGTCGAGACTCCGAGGTTTTGTCCGATCTTATCGCCCTGATCGCATGAACCACCAGCCTTCGCTACGGCCGAACCGCCGTAACCTCGATCTCGACCAGATAGCCGGGATTGGCCAGCGCCGCGACCTGCAGGGCCGAGCGCGCCGGCAGGTTCGGCTGCGCCGCCGTGCCGTAGAACTGGCGGTAGCCCTCCATGAAGCCGGCGAAGTCCATCTTGCCCTCCTTGGCCGGGTCGCCGACCAGGAAGACCTGCATCTTCACCACGTCGCCCAGGCCGAGGCCGAGATCCTTCAGCGTCTTCTCGATCGACTGAAACACCGCGATGGTCTGGGCCTTGGTGTCGCCATAGGCGGCGACGGTGTTCTTGGCCGCGTTGGCATCGGCCACCGGCGGCACCGCGCCGCTGACATAGACCGTGGTCTTGCCGGCCGGGATCTCCACCGCGCGGGCGATCGGGAAGTCGGAATTCGGGATCTTGTGGCGGATCACATCGTCCGCCGCGGCCGGGCCGGCCGCCAGCAGCGCGGCAAGGCCGATCGCGGCGGTCATCGTCGTCTTGTTCACGGGTCTTTCCCCCTTCAAACGTGCAGGTCAGTTGCGGGCGTCGGCCACGTCCTTGGCCGTCACCGGATCGGCGTAGGAATTGCCGAAATGGGTGCGCAGGTAGTTCACCACCGCGGCCACCTGGTCGTCGGTCATCATCCTGCCGACCGGCGGCATGCCCTTCAGGCCGTGGACGACGACATAGACCGGGTAGGCCCCGGTCTCGAGATTGGCGTTCTTGGCCAGGGCCGGGTAGTGGCCGGCGCCGGCCGCCCCCTGCCCCGCCGGCATGTGGCAGGCCTGGCAGACATTGGCGAACAGCGCGGCGCCGTCGGCCTCGGCGAAGGTCGAGGCCGGGCTGAGCATCGGAGCATCCTGGGCGCCCGCGGCCGCGGGCAGCAGCAGGAGGATCGCGGCCAGCCGGGCCGCGGAACGGAGGGTCATGGCGGAAGTCCTCTCATACGGGCGGCGACGGGCGGTCATGCGGCGATCACCCGGTGGTGCAGCCGCTCGATCGCGTTCAGCGCCGAGAGGATCGCCCCCTCCTGCCAGGCCGGGATGTAGGAGGCGTGCTCGCCGGCCAGCACGATGCGGCCGTCGATCTGGCACAGATTGTCGTAGTGCTGCGCCCGCGCCTCATCGGTCCAGTCGCCGGCGCAGCCCAGGGTGAAGGGCACCCGGTGCCACGCCACCGAGATGCCGGTCTCGAACTCCGTCTCGTATTGCGGGTGGATCTGCTTGCCGTACTGGACCGCGCGGCGCACGCGCTCGGCCGGGTCCATGGCGGTGAACTCGTAGGAGTTCGGTCCGTTCCAGCTGTAAGCGCCGAGCAGCACGCCCTTGCCGCCGAGATTGTAGCCGGTGCTGGGATAGGAGATCTGGCGGATCGGCAGGTCGGTGTAGCTGATGCCGCCGTAGATCGCCTCGTCCTCCTCCCAGAAGCGGCGCTTGAACTGCAGTCCGACCTTGACCGAGGAAGCATAGGGCACGGCCTCGATCGCCGCCTGCATCTTGGCGCCGACATCGATCGGGATCTGGCTGAGCACGGTCAGCGGGATGGTGCAGACGCACCAGTCAGCCTTGGCCTGCAGCGGGCTGCCGGGGCTGGTGGTGTCCTCATAGGTCACGGTCACCCCGGCCTCGCCCTGTTGGATCCGGGTGACCTTGGCATTGTACCGGATCAGGCCGTCGAGCTGGCCGGCGAAGGCCTTGCCGATCATGTCCATGCCGCCGACCGGCTGGAACATGGTGGTCTGGAACTCGTAGAGGGCGAAGCTCTGCAGGCTGCGCCACAGCCGCGAATTGAGGATGTCGGACAGGCCGATCGGCTCGCCCGGCACCGGCTCGGCCCCCAGCCCGCCGCCGGCATCCTTGGCATAGCCGCGGAACTCGGAGGCGGTCTCGCCGGCCTTGTAGCCGTAGTCCTTGTCCAGGGCGCCCCAGGATTTCAGCGCCTGCAGCAGGATCTCGCGATCCTCCTTCGACACCGCCTCGTCCAGCTTGCCCTGCTGCGCCGCCTTGGCCAGAAGCTCGGAGACATGGCCCTGGAAGTCGGTCTTGATCTCGCGGATGCGCTGCGGCTTGCCGCCGAAGCCCTTGGTGTTGTGCAGCAGCGCATTGTGGTTGAGCTGCTGGAACGGCTCCAGCGCCACGCCCAGGCGCCGGCAATAGGCCAGCACGCCATGGTGATGGTACGGGATGCGCCAGGGGCCGGGGTTGAGGTACAGCCCCTGGTCGAAGCCGCAGGTCTGGGCGGCGCCGCCAAGCTCGGTGTAGCGGTCGCCGCCGCGCAGGGTCCAGTTCCGCCCGCCCGGCCGGTCGTTGAACTCCAGCAGCTGGACCTTATAGCCGGCTTGGCGCAGCTCCAGCGCCGCGGTCAGCCCGGCGAGGCCGGCGCCGAGCACCAGCACCGTGGCGCCCTTCGGGTCGCCGCTGAGATCGACCGGTCCCTTGTAGCCGGACTCCGCCGCCAGGCCGAGGCTGGTCATCGCCTGGTACATGGCGGCGCTGCCGGCCGTCATCCCGATCAGCGACAGCAGGCCGCGGCGGCTGACGCCGTCCCCCTGTTCCTCTTGCATCGATCGTGCCCCTTCGACAGTCGCGGCGGAGCGATCCGGCCGCGGATGACGACAGCAGCAAGAACGATGCCAGAACGGGAAAGCCTCGTCTCCGGCGCCGTGCACGCCCGCCCGGTGCCGAAGCGGAGGGCACCGGATCAGGCAAGTGACAGCGCAATGATCATTTTCCCAGCACTAGGATTCGATGTGAATTTTCGGCAAATCAGCCATGGATTCAAGCATTCACCAGGTCGACCGTGAATTCGGCCGGCTGGCGCAGCGTCTGGTAGACGACGCAGTAGCGCTCGGTCAGCTTGAGCAAAGTGGCGCGCTGCTCCTCGGTCAGGTCGCCCTCCACCGCGAAGTTCAGGCGGATGGCGCGGAAGCCGACCGGGGCATCCTTGGCCACGCCCAGCGTGCCGCGGAAGTCGAGGTCGCCCTCGGCCGAGACGGTGCCCCCGGTGACCGGCAGGGCCAGCGCCGTGGCCACCGCCTTCAGCGTCACCCCGGCGCAGGCCACCAGCGCCTCCAGCAGCATGTCGCCGGAGCACAGCGACAGGCCGTCGCCGCCGGTCGCCGGGTGCAGCCCGGCCTCGGCCAAGGCGCGGCCGGTCTCGACCTTGCAGGTCACCCCCTCCTCGCCCAGCCGCCCCTTGGCGCGCAGGGTGACCAGGGCCGCATCCGGCGCCTCGCGATACTTGTCCTTCAGCGGCGCCTGCAAGGCGCGCAGTGACTCGGCATCCATCATCGTCTCTCAGATCGTGACGGGCACGGCCGACGCCCGGGCTCCTGCGGCGCCCGCATCGCGGCCGGCCGCAGCATCCCGCGGCGGCGCCAACGAGGATAGCACGGCCTCGCGCAGCCGCAGCAGCTCCGGCGCCCCGGCGCGTTCGGCCCGCGGCAGCGGCACGGCAATGTCGGCGGCGATCCGGCCGGGGCGGCCAGCCAGCACCACCACGCGGTCGGCCAGGGCCAGCGCCTCGTCGATGTCGTGCGTCACCAGCACCAGGGTCGGCTCGAGCCAGTCCCGGATCTCCAGCAGATGGCGGTGCAGGTCGCGCCGGGTGAAGGTGTCGAGCGCGCTGAACGGCTCGTCCAGCAGCAGCACCTTGGGCCGGGCCACCAAAGCGCGGGCGATGGCGACGCGCTGGGCCATGCCGCCGGAGAGCTGGCGCGGCCAGGCATCGGCGAAGCCGGCGAGCCCGACCCGGGCGATCGCCTCCGCCGCCAGCCGCGCCGCCTCGGCCCGGGGCAGCCGGCCGAGGCCGAAGCGGATATTGGCCTCGACGGTGAGCCAGGGCATCAGCCGCGGCTCCTGGAACACCACGCCGACATCCTCGCCCGGCCCGTCCACCGGATGGCCGGCGACCGACAGCGTGCCGGCCGAGGCCCGCTCCAGCCCGGCGATCAGGCGCAAGAGCGTGCTCTTGCCGCAGCCGCTGGCGCCGACCACGGAGACGATGGCGCCGGAGTCGACCGCGAGGTCGATGCCGGCCAGGGCGTCCAGCCCGTTCGGATAGCGCTTGGCGACGCTGGTGAGGGACAGCATGGTCACGCCCCCTCCGGCCGGAAGCCGTCCTGCCAGCGGACCAGCCGGGCGCCGAGCGTGGCCAGGGCCAGGTCGCTGAGCTTGCCGAGCACGGCGAACAGCAGGATCGAGGCCAGGATGGTGGCCGGCCGGCCGGTCATCTGGCCGTCGACCAGCAGGTAGCCCAGGCCCTTGCTGGCGCCCATGAACTCCGCCGCCACCACGAACATCCAGCCGAGGCCGAGCCCGCCGCGCAGGCCGGTGATGAAGGTCGGCAGCGCCGCGGGCAGCAGGATACGGCGCACCAGGTCCCAGGTGCCGAAGCGGTAGATCCGCCCGACCTCGACCAGCTTGCGGTCGACCGAGGCGATGGCGCCGGCCAGGGTCAGGTAGACCGGAAAGAACACGCCGACCGCGATCAGCAGCACCTTCGGCGTCTCGAAGATGCCGAACCACAGGATGAACAGCGGCACCCAGGCGATCGACGGGATGCTGCGCAGCGCCTGGATGCTGGGGTCCAGCAGGCGGCGGGCCAGCGGCCAGACGCCGGTGGCGGCGCCCAGCGCCGTGCCGGCGGCGGCGCCGAGCAGGAAGCCCCACCACACCCGCCACAGCGTCGCCAGCACATGGTCGAGCAGCACGCCGCGGGTCGCCAGGTCGCCCAGCGTCTTCAGGATCTGCGACGGCGGCGGCAGCAGGCGGGTCGAGACCACTCCCAGGGTGGCCAGCACCTCCCAGCCCAGGGCCAGCCCGACCGGCAGGATCAGTCCGACCGCGACGGTGCCGATCACGCCGGCGGCCCTTGGCTCGCGAAGTTCGGTTCCGGTCGCGGCGGGGTCCAGGCTGGCCATGGCTACTGCGCCAGCGCGGTCTTGAAGCGGGCGTCGAGCAGCGCGTCGACGGTGGCCGCGACATCAACTGAGGATTCGATCACCCCGGCCTTCTGCAGCGCCACCCCGGCGGCCAGGATGGTGTCGCGCTTCGGCGCGTCGATCGCCGGGCCGGACAGGTCGGTGCGCTCCAGCTGCTTAGCCGCCGCCGCATCGGTCAGGCCGGCGGCCTGGACCAGAGCGGCGCGCAGCTCGTCCGGATGGGCCAGGGCGTAGATCCGCGCCTGCTCATAGGCGCGGATCACGGTCTCGACGATCTCCGGATGGTCGGCGGCGAACGCCTCGTTGACGTTCAGCACGCCATAGGTGTTCAGCTCGGGCTTGCGGTAGAACAGCCGCGCCCCCTGCTCCAGCTCCGCCTGCGCCATCATCGGGTCCAGCCCGGCCCAGGCGTCGACCTGGTGGCCGATCAGGGCATTGCGGCCGTCGGCATGCTGCAGCAGCACCACCTCGATGTCCTGCTCCGCCAGGCCGTGATCGGCCAAAGCGCGCAGCAGGAAGATGTAGGGGTCGGTGCCGCGGGTGACGGCGACGCGCTTGCCCTTGAGGTCCTCGACCGACCGGATCGGGCTGTCGCCATTGGTCACCAGTGCCGTCCATTCCGGTCGGGAGTAGGAATAGACAGCCTTGATCGGGCTGCCGTTGATCCGCGCCAGCAGGGCCGCGGCGCCGGCGGTGGAACCGAACTGGACACTGCCGGAGTTCAGGAACTCGATCGCCTTGTTGCTGCCGGCGCTCTGCACCCAGGTCACCGACACGCCCTGCGGCTTCAGCGCCTCCTCCAGCCAGCCCTGGTCCTTCAGCACCAGGCTGACCGGGTTGTAATAGGCCCAATCGAGGGTGATGCCGGACACCGGATCGGCGGCCCGACCGAGCGCCGGAGCGAGGGCGGCAACGAGGACCGTACCGGCAAGCAGCAGGCGGCGCGACAGGGTGATCATGGGCGGTCCTTTCGGCCGGCAGGATTCACGGCCCCGGCCCGTTGATTGTTCGATAGCATACGATATTTTGGAAATAGCTTTCATAAAATACAATTGTTTAATGGTATTCCATATTCGCTGCAGGCCCTCGACAGACAGGATTGTCTTCGGCATAATGAACAAATTGGGAACAAATTGACCGAAATGCCATGGACGACCACGTCGTCGCCGCCCTGTGGCGTGCCTTTGATGCGCGCGACTGGGCTCGCGCCCTCGGTTTGCTGGCCGACGACTTCGTGGCGGACTGGCCGCAGACCTGTGAGCGCGTCCGTGGTGCCGATGCCTTCATCGCCCTCAACGCCAACTATCCCGGCCGCTGGCGCTGCCATCTGCAGGAGCTGATCCAGGCGGGCGAGCGGGCGGTCTCCCGCGTGCTGCTGACCGATGGCAATGATATCGTGCATGCCGTCTCGCTGTACCGCCTGCGCGACGGCCAGATCACCGAGGCGGTGGAGGTCTTCGCCGAGTCCGGCGAGCCGCCCTATGACCGCAGCCGCTGGACCGAACGCTACGAGCTGAGGCTGCCGACGGGGTGAGGTCGACTTAGAACATGAAATAAGTCGTCATCCCGTGCGCGTTGCGGTGCGAAGTACCGCGACGCAGACACAGGATCTCGGCGCCCTCATCGAAGAGATCCCGGGTCTGCAGCGCACCACTTCGTGCTGCGCCGCGCCCGGGATGACGGCTGGGGGAATCGCGGACGAGCCGACTAACAAGCCACCGTCAGCTCGACATATTCGGCCCGCATCGGGTTGTCGCCCGGGGTGACCTTGGTCACCTTGCAGGCCGACACCTGCTCGATCGCCTTGCGCTCGGCGGCACGGACCTTGGCGGGGGACGGGCCGATCAGGCTCGGCCCCACCAGCCAGGCGCCCCAGGTGGCTTCCGTCAGCCGGGTGATGCCGATGTCGAGGCCGTTCACCGTCACCGTCCGCGACAGCACGGCGGGCGGCTCGCTCGGTTTCTGCGTGCAGCCGAGGAGCGCCAGCGCGATCAGCGCCGGAAGACCGTATCTCACCTGAACCCCCAAAGGTGCTTTTTTCCTTTGCGGCAGACGATATCAGGTTGCCCCTGAAGGATTCCAGCCGCCTCGCGCAAGAATTCGCTCGGCCAGCAGATGATACAGCCCGTGCCGCAGCACCAGGCGGGAGCCGAGCCAGGCGAGGCCGACCGACGGAATCAGGATGGCGAGGCCGCGGGATTCGCCGGTCATCTCCGCCAGCAGCACCAGGGCGGTGACCGGCGAATGAGTGACGCCGGTCAGGTAGGCGGCCATGCCGACCAGCATCAGCGACGGCACCAGGTCCGGGCCGACCAACGGCGCGAAGATGGCGCCGAAGCCGGCGCCGACCGAGAGCGAGGGCGCGAACAGGCCGCCCGGGATGCCGGCTGAGGAGGCCAAGGCGGTGGCGGCGAACTTGGCCGGGAAGAACCACCAGGCGAGGCTGTGCCCGCCTTCCAGGGCCAGCCGCGTCGGCTCGTAGCCGGTGCCGAAGGTGGCGCCGCCGGCGGCCAGGCCGATCAGCCCGGCGAGGAGGCCGCAGCTGGCGGCGGCGGCCAGCACCGACCAGCGGCCGAACCGGCGGAACAGCCGCGGCAGCAGCCCTGTCAGGGCCAGGACGCTACGGCCGAACAGACCGCCGAGGATGCCGGCCAGCACCGCGACCAGCAGGAAGACCGGGATCGCCCCCGCGGTGAAGTCGAGCGGGTGGCGGCCGAAATAGGTGTAGTCGCCGAGCACGGCGATGGCGACGGCGGAGGACAGGAAGATCGCGGCCAGCACCGCCATGCGATTGCGGATGTCGAAGCCGGCGGCCAGCTCCTCCAGCGCGAAGACGATGCCGGCCAGCGGGGTGTTGAAGGCGCCGGCCAGCCCAGCCGCGCCGCCGGCGGTGATCACCCGCCGCAGCCGCGCCGGGGTGGCGTGGGGCGTCAGGCTGGCCAGGATCACGGCGCCGACCTGCACGGTCGGCCCCTCGCGCCCGATCGAGCCGCCGCAGGCGAGGCCGACCAGGCACAGCAGGATCTTGCCGATGCCGGTGCGGGCGTTCAGCTGGGTCGGCATCAGCTCCAGCGGCCGGCGCATCGCGGCGATGCATTGTGGGATGCCGCTGCCGGGCGCCGCCGGAAACAGCCGCTGCGCCGCCAGGGCCGAGACGCCGAAGCCGACGGCACCCAGGATCGGCGCCAGCCACAGCCGGCCGTCGGTCAGCCAGAAGAACAGGCTCTGCGCCTCATCCGCGGCCCATGCGAAGGCGACGGCCATGCAGCCGACCAGTATGCCGCCGACGGCGAAACGCAGAAGCCGCCGCAAACGCGGCGGCGACAGCAGGCGCTCCGGC
>NZ_JASATH010000131.1:0-22709 GCF_038440215.1 Inquilinus sp. OTU3971
ATCGGCCCCGGGCGGCTATGTGGGGCCTGGGCCCATGCGCGCGCGGCCGCGCCCAGACCCCTCCCCCTGCCCCCCTCCCGCAAGGGGAGGGGGGACTAAAATAGGCAGAGGCCAGTCCGAGAAGATCTCTCATCCCCTATACGCCTCCAGCGCCTGGGCCAGGGCCGGCCGGGTGCGGGCGGCTTCGGCCAGCGGCACGCCCCCGACCGCGGCCTCCCAGGCGTCGCGCAGCGCGGCGACGCCTGCCGCGGGTCCGGCGGGGTGGGCCATGATGCCGCCGCCGGCGGCGAAGATCAGGTCGGTCGAGCCCAGGGCCTGCCAGGTGCCCGGCGCCTGACGCACCGTCTGGCCGGAGGAGAAGACCGGCATGATCGGACAGGGCTTGTCCGGGAACAGCGGCGCCAGGCAGGCCCGGGCCGAGGCGATGACGCTGTCGTCATCCTCCGAGAACTTGTTGGCCAGGCCGTTGACATGGATGTGGTCGGCCCCGGCCAGCCGCCAGACCTTGTGCCAGGCGGTGAAGCTGAAGCCGAGCAACGGATGGCGGGACAGGTATCCCCAGCCGTTGCGATGGGCGTGGATCGGCAGCGCGCTGTGGCGGCCGAGCGCGATCATGCCGGCCAGCCCGACCGCGTTGACGCTGGCCATCACGCAGGTGCCGCCCAGCGCGAGCACCAGGTCGTGCCGGCGCCGCATCTCGTCGAGGTCGCCGGTCAGGTTGAAGGCGAACATCACCTTCCGGCCCTTGCGCTCGGCGACATCGTTGACCACCCGCATCACGGCGCGGGCGCGGTCGTCGAACGGGCAGGCCGGGCCGTCGGCCTGCAGCTCGTCATCCTTGATGAAGTCGATATCGGCCTCGGCCAAAGTGCGGACCAGCTCCGCCGTATCCTCCGGCCCCAGCCCGACGCTGGGCTTGACGATGGTGCCGATCAGCGGCCGGCCCTCGACGCCCGCCAGGCGCCTGGTGCCGGCGATGCCGAAGCGCGGCCCGGCATGGGCCGCGGCGAAGGCCGGCGGCAGGCGGATGTCGAGCAGCTTCAGGCCGGAGAACTGCTTCAGCTCGAACAGGTTGCCGGCCACCGTAGCCATCAGGTTCGGCAGGGACGGCCCGAGATTGGCCAGCGGCCAGGACAGCGTCACCCGCGCCCGGACGATGGGGCCCTTCCCGCCCGCGCCGGGCAGCGACGGCGCCGGGGCCTCGCCGACCACCTCCAGCCGCTCGACCCGCGCCGCCGACCGCTCCTTCAGCGCCGACGTCTCACCCGGCACCGCGACGAAGGTGCCGGAGGACTGCTCGCCCGCCATCGCCTCGGCCGCCGCCCGCGGGTCATAGGCCGTCTCGATCAGGTAGTCGGCCTCGATGCGCTCCATCCCCGCCCTCTCCATACGCTCATGGTCAAATCATGCTGATTGACTCATCATACCAGTTGTCTTACTCGTCTCGGCAAGGATCTGACAAGAGAGGGCGCCCCATGACGTCGATCGCGCTGTTCGGGGCTGGCGGCAAGATGGGCTTCCGGCTGTCCAGCAACCTGAAGCGGTCGTCCTTCGACGTCCGTCACGTCGAGGTCGGCGAGGCCGGCCGGGCCCAGTTGAAATCCGCGCTCGGCATCGACTGCGTCCCGGCCGAGGTGGCGCTGGACGGCGCCGATGTCGTCATCCTGGCCGTTCCGGACACGCTGATCGGCAAGGTCGCCGCCGGGATCGAGAAGCAGCTCAGGCCCGGCACCATGGTGGTCGCGCTGGACGCCGCCGCGCCCTTCGCCGGCCATCTGCCGAAGCGCGACGACCTGACCTATTTCGTCACCCATCCCTGCCACCCGCCGATCTTCAACGACGAGACCGAGATGGCGGCGAAGACCGACTATTTCGGCGGCATCGCGGCCAAGCAGCACATCGTCTCCGCCCTGATGCAGGGGCCGGAGGAGGCCTATGCCCTGGGCGAGGAGGTCGCCAAGGTGATCTGGGCGCCGGTGATGCGCTCGCACCGGGTCTCGGTCGAGCAGATGGCGCTCCTGGAGCCCGGCCTGTCCGAGACCGTCTGCGCCACCCTCTTGGTGGTGATGCGCGAGGCGATGGACGAGGTGGTGGCGCGCGGCGTGGCGCACGACGCGGCCCGCGACTTCCTGCTGGGCCACCTGAACGTGCTGGCCTCGGTCATCTTCGACGAGCGCGAGGGCGTGTTTTCCGAGGCCTGCAACAAGGCGATCGAGTTCGGCAAGCCGGTGCTGATGCGGCCGGACTGGAAGCGGGTGTTCGAGCCGGACGAGATCGCGGCCAGCATCCAGCGCATCACCTGAGATCCGGCGGGCCGCAGGCCCGAACCGGGCGAAATCGACAACATCCACAGGGAGGATCATATGCGTTTCACCAAGGCGCTTCTCGCCGCCGGCATCGCCGGCACCCTGGCCCTCGGCTTCGGCGCGATGGCGCAGGCGGCGGACCTGATCGCCGTCATCACCCCGTCGCACGACAACCCCTTCTTCAAGGCAGAGGCCGAGGGCGCCCAGAAGCGGGCCCAGGCGCTGGGCTACGACACGATCGTCCTGGTCCATGACGACGACGCCAACAAGCAGATGGAGCGGATCGACACCGCCATCGCCCGCGGCGCCAAGGCCATCATCCTCGACAATGCCGGGGCCGACGCCACGGTGGCGGCGGTGCAGAAGGCGAAGGATGCCGGCATCCCGTCCTTCCTGATCGACCGCGAGATCAACGTCACCGGCGTCGCCGTCGCGCAGATCGTGTCGAACAACTACCAGGGCGCCCAGCTGGGCGCGCAGGAGTTCGTCAAGCTGATGGGCGAGAAGGGCAACTATGCCGAGCTGGTCGGGCGCGAGGCCGACACCAATGCCGGCATCCGCTCGCAGGGCTATCACGACGTCATCGACGATTATCCCGACCTGAAGATGGTCGCCCGCCAGTCGGCCAATTGGAGCCAGACCGAGGCGTTCGCGAAGATGGAGTCGATCCTGCAGGCCCATCCCGACATCAAGGGCGTGATCTCCGGCAACGACACCATGGCGATGGGCGCCTGGGCGGCGCTGACCGCCGCCGGCCGCACCGATGTGATCCTGGTCGGCTTCGACGGCAGCAACGACGTGCGGGATTCGATCCGGCAGGGCGGGATCAAGGCGACCGTGCTGCAGCCAGCCTACCGCCAGGCCGAGCTGGCGGTCGAGCAGGCCGACCAGTATCTGAAGACCGGCAAGACCGGCCAGCCGGAGAAGCAGCTGATGGACTGCCTGCTGATCACGCCCGACAACGCCGGCAAGCTGGAAACCTTCGCGATGAAGTGAGCGACGGTCGAGGCAGGAGCCCGAGATGGTGCCCTCCCGACGCCTGGTGATCGCGATCCTGGCCGCCGGCCTGCCGCTGGCCGCCTGCAAGCTCGTGAAGAACGAGCCGCCGCAGGTGGCCTCGGCGGCAGGCAGCGTCGCGACCTCCTTCGACAACCCGGCCTTCGACCCGGAGAAGACGGTCGAGGAGATCTGGCAGCCGAAGCTGCTGCCCACTCTCAAGGCCAAGGCCGGCCCCTTCGCCGAGGTGCGGCAGGCGGTGCAGGGCAGCCCGGACGAGGCCGGCAAGCGCTTCGGCTACCGGGCGGTGGACAGCATGCCCTGGACCGTGGCGGCGACGGTCGAGGGCAGGATCACGGCGGCCGACACCGCGACGCGGGCGGCGACCGTCGAGGTCGACACCGACGGCGATGGCGCCGCCGACCTGGCTGTCCAGATCGGCCCGGTGTTCAAGGGCACGGCGCTGCGCGACAGCATCGACTTCATCTCCTTCAACAGCTTCGCCAACCAGATCGAATACGCCAAGTTCGGCAAGGCGCTGAACGCCCATATCTACAACGCCACGCTGGCCGCCCTGCCGCGCGACAAGCTGGTCGGGCGGAAAGTGACGCTGCTGGGTGTCTTCACCCTCGACGACCCGAAGGCCAAGCCGCTGGTCTCCCCGGCCGAGCTCAGCCTGGAGGCGGCGCCGTGACCGAGGCCCCTGCCCTCCAGGTCGAGGGGGTGACCAAGGTCTATCCCGGCACGGTGGCGCTGAAGGGCGTCGACTTCACCGTGCATCGCGGCGCGGTCAACGTCCTGGTCGGCGAGAACGGCGCCGGCAAGTCGACGCTGATGAAGATCATCGCCGGGGTCGAGCAGCCGACCGAGGGACGAATCCTGGTCGACGGCCGGCCGATGGTGCTGCACAGCCCGCAGGACGCTGCCCGGCACGGCATCGGCATCGTGTTCCAGGAGCTGAACCTGTGCGCCAACCTGTCGGTGGCGGAGAACATCTTCATGGCGCGCGAGCTCACCGGCGGGCTGCGCGGCATCGACCATCGCGGCCAGAACCGGCGGGCGGCGGAGCTGCTGCGGCGACTGGAGCACGACATCGACCCGCGCGCCGAGGTCGGCGACCTCGGCATCGGCCAGCAGCAGATCGTCGAGATCGCCAAGGCGCTGGCGCAGGATGCCCGCATCCTGATCATGGACGAGCCGACCTCGGCCCTGAGCGCCGCCGAAGTCGAGATCCTGTTCCGGGTGATCGCCGAGCTGAAGGCGCAGCAAGTCGCCATCGTCTACATCTCGCACCGGCTGGAGGAGCTGGTGCGGATCGGCGATTACATCACCGTGCTGCGCGACGGCCGCATCACCGGCCATGAGCGGATGGGCCGGATCGACGTGCCCTGGATCGTGGGGCAGATGGTCGGCTCCGCCATGAAGGATTTCGCGGCGCCCGGCGACCGGCCGCCGGGGCCGGAGATCTTCCGGGCCGAGGCGATCTGCCTGCCGCGCGCGACCGGCGGCTATGCCGTCGACCATGTCTCGCTGTCGCTGCGGGCCGGCGAGATCCTCGGCCTGTACGGGCTGATGGGCGCCGGCCGGACCGAGCTGTTCGACTGCATCATGGGCCGCCACCCCTATTCCCGCGGCGCGATCTACCTGGACGGCGAGCGGGTGACGGCGCGGGACGTGACCGGGCGGATCCGCCGCGGCCTGGCCATCATCCCGGAGGACCGGCAGCGCGACGGGCTGGTGCCGATCCTGTCGGTGGCCGAGAACCTGACCCTGTCCAGCCTGCGGCGCTTCCTGCGCGGCTTCCATCTGCGGCGGTCGGCCGAGATCGAGGCGGCGCGGCGGTCGATCCGCGAGCTGGCGATCAAGGTGTCGGATCCGGGCATCGAGGTCAGCGCTCTGAGCGGCGGCAACCAGCAGAAGGTGGTGATCGGCAAGGCGCTGATGACCGGCCCGCGGGTGCTGCTGATGGACGAGCCCAGCCGCGGCATCGATGTCGGCGCCAAGGCCGAGATCTTCCGGGTGATGCGCGACCTCGCCGCCCGGGGCCTCGGCATCCTGTTCGCCACCTCGGACCTCGAGGAGGTGATGGCGCTGTCGGACCGCATCGCGGTGATGAGCAACGGCAGGCTGGTCGAGACCTTCGACCGCGCCACGGCGACCGAGGACCGAATCGTCGCGGCCTCCGCCGCCGGGCACGGGCCGGACCGAGCCCTCAAGGAGGCGCACGCATGATGGCAGCGGACAAGGCGGCCGAGGGCTGGAGCGGCGACGCCATCGCCCTGCATCTGATGAAGCTGCGCACCTTCATCGCGCTGTTCGCAGTGCTGATCGTGTTCTCGGCCATCGCGCCGAACTTCCTGAGCACCGCCAACCTGATCCTGATGTCGAAGCATGTCGCGCTGAACGCCTTCCTGGCGATCGGCATGACCTTCGTCATCATCACCGGCGGCATCGACCTGTCGGTCGGGTCGATCGTCGGGCTGTGCGGCATGGTGGCGGGCGGGCTGATCCTGCATGGCATCGACCTGTCGGCGCTCGGCTTCGGCTACACCCTGTACTTCAACGTGCCGGAGATCATGCTGATCACCCTGGCCCTCGGGGTGGTGATCGGCGCCGTCAACGGCCTGCTGATCACCCGGCTGAAGGTGGCGCCCTTCATCGCCACGCTGGGCACGCTCTACGTCGCCCGCGGCGCGGCGATGCTGCTGTCCGACGGCAGCACCTTCCCCAACCTGATGGGCAAGGCGGAGCACGGCACCACCGGCTTCGCCACGCTCGGCGCCGGCACGCTGCTGGGCCTGCCGCTGACCATCTGGCTGCTGATCCTGGTCGCCGCCGGGGCCGCCTATCTGGCCGCGCGCACGCCGCTGGGCCGGCACATCTTCGCGGTCGGCGGCAATGAGCGCGCATCGGGGCTCTCAGGCGTCCGGGTCAACCGGGTGAAGCTGTTCGTCTACATGTTCTCCGGCTTCTGCGCCGCGCTGGTCGGGCTGATCATCTCGTCGCAGCTGATGGCCTCGCACCCGGCGACGGGCGAGACCTTCGAGCTGAACGCCATCGCCGCGGCGGTGCTGGGCGGCACCTCGATGTCCGGCGGGCGCGGCACGATCGGCGGCACCATCATCGGCGCCTTCGTCATCGGCATCTTGTCGGACGGCCTCGTCATGATGGGCGTCAGCTCGTTCTGGCAGACCGTGATCAAGGGGCTGGTGATCATCGCCGCGGTGGTGGTCGACCAGGCGCAGCGCCGGCTGCAGCAGCGCGTGGTGCTGCGCCGCATGGCGCGGGAGGGCTGAGATGCTGCGCGGCGCCCTGATCGGCTGCGGCTTCTTCGCCGCCAACCAGCTGCACGCCTGGCGCGATGTCGAGGGCGCGGAGATCACGGCGCTATGCGACCGCGACCCGGCCCGGCTGGAGGCGGCGGGCCGGGATTTCGGCATCGCGCGGCTCTATGACGATGCCGGGGAGATGCTGGCGCGCGAGGCGCCGGACTTCGTCGACATCGCCACCACGGTGCCGAGCCACCGGCCGCTGGTCGAGCTCGCCGCCCGACACCGGGTGCCGGTGATCTGCCAGAAGCCCTTCGCCGCCACGCTGGACGACGCGACGGCCATGGTCGCCGCCTGCGACGCGGCCGGCGTCCCCCTGATGGTGCATGAGAACTTCCGCTGGCAGTCGCCGATCCAGGCCGTCCGCCAAGCCATCGAGTCCGGCCGGATCGGCGAGGTGTTCTGGGGCCGCGTCTCCTTCCGCTCGGCCTATGACGTGTTCTCCGGCCAGCCCTACCTCGCCAGCGGCGAACGCTTCATCACCGAGGATCTCGGCATCCACAGCCTCGACATCGCCCGCTTCCTGTTCGGCGACGCCACCCGCCTGACCGCCCGGACCCGCCGGGTCAACCCCGCGATCCGCGGCGAGGACGTCGCGACCATGCTGCTGGACCATGAGGGCGGGGTGACCTCGGTGGTCGACTGCTCCTACGCCACCCGGCTGGCGGCCGAGCCGTTCCCGGAGACGCTGGTCGAGGTCGATGGCAGCGACGGCACGGTCCGGCTGGGCCAGGGCTACCGCATGTCGGTGACCGGCCGCGACGGCAGCGAGACGCTCGACGTCTCGCCCCGGCTGCTGCCCTGGGCCACGCGGCCCTGGCACAATATCCAGGAGAGCGTGGCGGCGATCCAGCAGCACTGGGTCGATTGCCTGCGCGACGGGCGGGAGCCGGCGACCTCCGGCCGCGACAACCTCAGGACCCTCGCCCTGGTCGAGGCCGCCTATCGCAGCGCCGGCACCGGGCGGACCGTCGACCTGGCGGATCTGCTGTGATCGGTGGAGGTGTTTTCGAACTGCCGGCGGAATACGGCGGCACCGCAAGGGCGCGCATCTCGATCTTCGCCGTGCTTGCCGCCGCGTCAACGGCGCCGCCGCGGTCATGCAGGGGTTTCCCGACGATGCCAATGCCGCCCCGTATGTCGACGACATCTACGCCTATCTCCGCGCCCGGTCCGATGGCGCCATTGGCCGGGGCCGCCCCGCCCGGTTGGACGAACGCTAAGGCTTCCTACAGCGCGATCATGAAACGGTCGAAGAGGGCAACACAGATGACCGAGGCTCGCCTCGCGTTGATGGCCGCCTCACGGCAGGTCGCAAGGCTTGTCTAGCGGCACGGCCTGATAGTGTTTGTCCACATCAACATTGCCGGGCGGCGGATCAAATGCGATTGCGCAATAGCTGATCGAGCCGCCCTTCTAATAAAATTTCGGCATGAATCAAAGCTTCCAATATATCATTGGCAACCCTCCGATCTCGACCAGTTTGTTCGATTCGAGATAAAATGTACTTTTGCTTTTCAACAAGCAGATTAATGCGACGCACCTTTGCTCTCACAATATCAATCTGCTCCTCAATTTTTCCGAATTTATCTTCCTCTGCAATCATCAGTTTAAAATAGAAGTACCGCCGGTCAGGATCCAATTCCGTTGCAAGTTGAGACTGAAGTCGGTCTATAGTCGCTGCGCGACCGCTCTCACATGTGAAATCCATTGAGGGCTCCTATAGCGCAAGGGATCGGCATAGTCATTCCGCAGGCACGGCATTCGGCACCATCGCATGACTCGCAAAACCCGGCACGTCTTTTGATGCTGTTTCCGAGACGGCTCCATTGGCGGGCAACGCCCGTACGGCGGTCGCGAGTGCTGAGGCTTCGATCCGAATGCTGGAAAAGCACCAGCCCGATGGTCACGTTTCGGAGCTTCGATCCGAGCGGAATACTTCTGTTCAATGCGAAGCCCTGGCCTGCCATCCCGACAAGCTCAATACGATGTCGGTCGACTGAGCGCCTGGTCCCTCAGTTACAACCACGGGGCCGGCTGACGGTCTAAAGCACATGCATTGGCGACATTCCCGTCATGCCAAGGCGTTGCGCGGCATGTCCGGGTATTCGGCGTCGGCCGGGTCCTGGACCACGGTGATCGCCCCGCAACGCCTGAGCGCGCGCAGCACTGCCGCCGTCGAGATAGCCGGTCAGCACCACCGATGCTGCGCGAGCCGCAACAGACGGCGACGCTGCGGAACAGCGTGTCGATCGACGGCCGGACGCCGTTCTCCCAGGTGCCGTAGCTGAGGCGAAGCGTATCGCCCCGCAGCAGCAGGTGATGGTTCGGCGGGGCGACATGGATCCGCCCCCGCGTTGCCGGCCCGCCATCCTCGGCGAAGCCGGCCGGCAACGGCCCCGCGTGCTCCAGGATGGCGGGCAACTCGCTGTGCTGGTCGCTCTTCATGTGCTGCGCGACCAGCACCGCGGCGTCGAACCCGGCCGGCAGGCCGGCGACGATGCGCTTCAATGCCGACAGGCCGCCGGCCGATGCGCCGATCGCCACGATGTCGTGGTTGGGCAAGACCCGCTCCTCCGGCGCCACGGACGCACTCTGGATGGCCGCATCGGAGGCGGGAGCGTTCCCCGGTCAGCCGGGCGCAGGCTCGGGGTCGCGGCGCAGCTCGGCCATCGGCACCTCAATCCGGCACTGCAGGCCGCCGGGCTTGAAGGTCAGCTCGGCGATCCCGTGCAGCTCATAGGCGATGCTGCGCTTGACGAAGCTGAGCCCGAAGCCGTCGCGGGACGGCTTCTCGACCCTGGGGCCGCCGCGCTCGGACCAGTCGAGGCGAAGCAGGGCGGCGCCTTCGGCCTTGGCGACGCGCCATCCGACCTTGACGGATCCACCCGGGGCGGACAGCGCCCCGTATTTCGCGGCATTGGTCGCCAACTCGTGGAACACCATGGCGAAGACCAGCGCCGCGCGCGACGGCAGGAAGATCTCGCTGCCGGAGAAGACAGGCGGATCCTTGCCTTCATGGTACGGCTTCAGCTCCTCGACCAGGAGCTGGCGCAGATCGACCCCGGTCCAGATGTTCTCCGCCAGCAACTCGTGCGCGGCGGCCAGCGACTGCAGGCGCCCCTCGAAGGACCGGCCGAAGCTGTCGAGGGAATCGCTGACCTGCCGCGTCCGCCCCGCGATCGAAAGCACGCTGGCCAGCGTGTTCTTGACCCGGTGGTTCAGTTCGGCCAGCAGCAGCTGTTGCCGCCGCTCGGCCTGGCGCCGCTCGGTGGTGTCGCGCTCGACCAGCGCCGCCCCGACCAGCCGTCCCGCCTCGTTGCGGATCGGCGAGGCGGTGAAGGAGACGAAGATCCGACGGCCGTCCTTGGTCAGGCGCTCGGTTTCGACGATGGTGGGCGGGCTTGGCGGCCGCCGCAGGCGATCGAAGATCTCACGCATCTCGTCCGGGTGATCGGGCGTGCTGAGGAACGAGAGGGGGCGCCCCACAGCCTCTTCCGCGCCGTATCCGTACATGCGCTCGGCACCTGCGTTCCAGGTGGTGATGGTGCCGTCCGGCGACGTACCGATGATCGCCTCATGGGAATGGGCGATGATTGCCGCCAGCCGCGCCAGCGACTCCTCGTTGCGCTTGCGCTCGGTGATGTCGACGAAGGTGATGACGACGCCACTAATGACGTTGTCGACGGTCCGATACGGCAGGATCCGCATGATGTAGCTGGCAGAGCGGTCGGACAGCGCCACCTCCTGCTCGAGCCGGGTCAGGGTGCGCAGCACCCCGTCGACGTCGCGCGGCAGGCTCTCATAGCTGAGGCGCGACACGATGTCAGTGATCGGCCGGCCGGCGTCGCTATCGATCAGGTGGAAGATCTCCGTGACCGCGGGGGTGAAGCTGCGGACCCGCAGCTTGTTGTCCAGGAACAGCGTCGCGATCTGGGTGCTCTCCAGCAGGTTCTTGCGGTCGCTGACGGCACGGTCGAGGCTTTCGATCTTGGAGGTAAGCTCGGCGTTGACGGTCTCCAGCTCCTCGTTGACCGACTGCAGCTCCTCCTTCGAGGTCTCCAGCTCCTCATTGGCCGATTGCAGCTCTTCGTTGACCGACTGGAACTCCTCGTTCGAGGACTTCATCTCCTCGTTCGAGGTCTCGAGCTCCTCGATCGTGGTTTGCAGCCGCTCCCGTATCGCGATCAGCTCCGACTCCAGATGCCGGATGATCTCGTCCTTCTGCGCATCCGACGCCGCTTCGACGCCGGCGGGGCCGAACTGCTTGAGCGTGCCCACCTCCTGCAGGACGACGATGCAGAACTTCGCGTCGCCGTCGCCCGTCGCCAGCGGTTCGGCGATCAGGTTGAGCGACTGGAAGCCGCCATCGACCGGCAGCGAGACATTCTCCCGGATCACCCTCCGGCCGGTGGTGATGGCCTGGTGGATGACGGTGCGCAGATCCGGGCGCAGCCCGGCGTCGACGATGCTGAACAGGTTCAGGCTGGCGGCGCCGGGCGATGGCTGCAGATAGCGGCCGGTCCGTCCCGAGAAGTGCAGGATCTCATAGTGGTTGTCGACCACGAAGCAGGCGGGCGCATAGGCGTCGACGACGCGCTGCGCCCGGCGGCTCACCGTGTCCCTGACCGTCGGCTGCAGCGTCCCAGGAGACCGTTCCGGCTCCAGCGGGCTGCGGTAGATCGAGGCGGCCAGTGGGAACTCGACGGCCGGGCGCCCGGCCTCCGCCTCCCGCGCTTTGAACAGCCGCAGCTTGCCGTCGATCTTGGTGAACAGCTTCGGATGCTGGGTGACGTTCTCCGACGGCCCCAGGAACAGGTAGCCCCGATGCCGCAGGGCGAAATGGAACAGCAGCAGGACGCGGTTCTGCAGCGTCGCGTCCAGATAGATCAGCAGATTGCGGCAGGAGATCAGGTCCAGCCTCGAGAACGGTGCGTCCTTGATCACGTTGTGCACCGAGAAGATGCACATCTCGCGGATCTCCTTGGCCACCCGGTAGCCGCTGCCCTCGCGGACGAAGAAATGCTCGAGCCGTTCCGGCGACATGTCCCGGCTGATCGCCTCCGGGTAGAGGCCGGCGCGAGCGATCGCCAGTGCATGGTCGTCGATGTCGGTGGCGAAGATCTGGACCTTCGGGGCAGCGTCGATCCCGATCATGCGCTCGCGCAGCAGGATGGCGATCGAATACGCCTCCTCGCCGGTGGCGCAGCCGGGCACCCACACCCGGACCTGGTCGTCCGCCCCCTTGTCCTGCAGCAGCTTCGGAACGATGTCGCGCTCGAGGATGTCGAAGGCCCTGGCATCCCGGAAGAACTGGGTGACCCCGATCAGCAGGTCGCGGAACAGCGCCTCGACCTCCTGCGGCTCCTGGCGCAGCAACTCGACATAATCGGCCAGCGCGGCGACCTGCGCCGCCTGCATCCGGCGATGGACCCGGCGGATGAAGGTGCTGTTCTTGTACTGGCTGAAATCATGCCCGGTGCCGGCGCGCAGCAAGGTGAAGATCTTCACCAGATGGCGGCGGGCCTGCTGCCGGGACGGCGCCGCTCCGTCCGTCCTCAGCCGGGCCAGGTCCCGCGCGTACTGAACCAGCTGGGCCGGCATCTCCTCCACCGGCAGCACGAAGTCGACCAGGCCGGTTGCAATGGCGCTGCGCGGCATGCTGTCGTAGCGCGAGGTCTCGCCGGCCTGGGCCAGGGTCAGGCCGCCATTCTCCTTGATCGCCTTCAGCCCGGCCGAGCCGTCGCTGCCACTGCCGGACAGGATGATTCCGGCCGCCTGTTCGCCGTGCTGCTCCGCCACCGACAGGAAGAAGCTGTCGATCGTCGAGCTGTGGCTGCGCGGCGTCTCGAGCCGGAACCTATCGCCCTGCATGGTCAGCGTCGTGTTCGGCGGGATGACATGGATGCGGTCCGCCGCCGCCTCCATCCCCTCCGTGATCTCGACCACCGGCATCCGGGTGTAGCGCGCCAGCAGCTCCGCCATTGCGCTCTTGTGGTGGGTGTCGAGATGGGGCACTGCCACGAACACGAGACCGCTGTCGGACGGCATGTGCAGGAAGAAGCGCTCGAACGCCTCGAGCCCGCCGGCCGACGCGCCCATCGCCACGATCAGCCGCGCCGGCGACGGTGAGGAAGGGCTTGCGGGTTGCTTCGGGCGCGCGGATGCTCGTCTGGAAGATGAGCGGCGGTCAGTCCGGCCGACGGCTGCAGGTTTGGCGCGGGTCGGCACTCTGCGATCTCCGTTCGGGCGTCGGCCCTCATTCCAGGATCCGGCCATGCGAGGATCACATGTCGCCCGGTCGAATATGCGGCAGAGAGCGACATTATACCCTTTCGGCCTGTTGCCAAATTGAAGTCCATTGCAAATGGAGGTGCCGGGATGTCCCCCTCCGCCCGAATCCTGATCGTCGAGGACGAGTTCCTCGTCGCCCTTCTGATCGAGGAGACCGTCCGGAATCTCGGCCATGAGGTCGTCGGCCCGGTCGGCGACCTGACGGCCGCCATGGGGCTGGCCGAGACCGAGGCCTTGTCGGCCGCCATCCTCGACGTCCATCTGCAGCACGGCGAACGGGTCTACCCGGTCGTCGGGGCCCTGCGCCGCCGCGGCATCCCGCTGGTGCTGACGACGGCGTATCGCGACACCGAGATCGATCCGGACTGCGCCGGCGAGATGCTGCTGCGCAAGCCCTTCGATCAGACAGATCTGGAGCGCTGCATCGCCAGCCTCGTCCACCCTTCATCCGTCGCCGAAAGCAGAAGCCCCGTCCCATAGGCCATCGCCGCCGCTCCTGCAATATCTGCCCTATTGTCTCCGCGGCCAGGATTGCAGAGCCGTGCGCGAAATTCCTTCCGACGGATCGCCCCCCACGTTAGCATATTCGACGATCCCGGATATTCGCATATGCCGATATTGGGAGTCTCAGATGTATCTCGGGACATCCACCCTGGAGCCATTCGTTCCCGCCTCCATCGTCAGCCGGTCCCGGCCGGTTCCCCGCGACGGCGCGCCGAAGCGGATCCTGATCGTCGAGGACGAGGTGCTGCTGGCCGATGATATGGCGCAGTCGATCCACGCCATGGGGCTGGACCCGGTCGGCCCGGTCGGAGCCCTCGAGGCGGCGATCGCCCTGGCCGAGACGCAACGGCTCGACGGCGCGCTGCTGGACGTGCGGCTGCGGCGCGGGATGCGGGTCTATCCGGTGGTCGAGATCCTGTTGCGGCGGCGAATCCCCTTCTGCTTCCTGACCGCCTATATCGACGAGCAGATCGAGCATATGCCGGCCGAGGCCGTGCTGCGCAAGCCGGTGGCCCTGCCCGTCCTGCGACAGGCGGTGCAGGCGCTGCTCGACGGGTGAAGGCCGACCGACCGCCGGCGCCATCAGCCCCCGGACGCTACGGGATCTCGTACAGCGTCACCTCGGCCTCGATGCCGCGCAGCGTGTGGCGCTGGGCGACTGGCGCGATGCCGCTGGCCTGGAGCAGCCTGGCGGTGTCGGAATCCGTCACCACCGATTCCGTGGCGAAGATGGCGCGGGAATTGACCAGCGCCTGTACCCTGGCGGCGATGTTGACGGTCTGGCCGAAATAGTCCTGCCGCTCGTTGAGCGCGACCGCGAGGCACGGCCCTTCATGGATGCCGATCTTGAGCACCAGGTCCTCGTTCGCATGCGCGTCGTTGAGGCGGCCCATGGCGTCGCGCATGCGCAGCGCGGCGGCCACTGCGCGGTCAGGGGTCGGGAAGGTGGCCATCACGGCGTCGCCGATGGTCTTGACCACGGCCCCGGCCTCGGCCGCGACGATCTCGTGCAGCACGCGGAAATGGGCCCGCACCAGGTCGAACGCGGCCAGGTCGCCGACACGCTCATACAACGCCGTCGAGCCTTTGAGATCGGTGAACAGGAAGGTCATGCTGGTGATCTTGAGCCGCTGGTCGACGTCGAGCGTGTCGGTCCGGTAGATGTCGCGGAAGGTCTGATTGGTGAGCAGGCGCTTGGCGGTCAGGAACGGCTTGCGCCGGCCGAGCAGCTCGTGCAGCGCGTGCCCGGCGATCCAGATCCCGGCCAGCACCCGGCGGTTGGTGCGGTTCTCGACCGAGAGGCGCAGCGGGCCGGGCCGCAGCACGACGGTCTCGTTCAGCCGGTGCACCGGATCGATGATGAAGCTGAGCGACTGGCGGTCGCGCGTCGGCTCGCCCTTCACGTCGAGGAACTGCGTCGCATGGCTGACGGGGTCGAAGGCGATCAGGAACTCCGCCGGGAGCTGCAGCGACAGCAGCGCCTTCTCGCCGGCCGGCAGCTCGACGAAGTCGAGGGTGATATCCTCGATCAGCTGCTCGAAATTCGCCGGCAGATCGACGCCGGATCCCCAGAACAGCTGGCGGCAATACTCCACCGGCGGCAGCGTGTCGGGGTCGTGGGCGCCGATCCGGCGCAGCCGAGGGCTGACGGTGAAGGCCACCTCCACCATCTCGTCGAGCGTGGCCTCGTAGCCGGCGGCGCAGAGGGCGCAGTGGTACTCGTCGCGGTCCAGAGATTTCAGCGTGGCGCTGGCGTCGAGGACGCCGCCGCAGCCGGGGCAGAGCACGTTCCAGGACAGCTCGAACAGCCCGAGACGTGAGGCATGCAGGAACACGGCGATGACGCGTTCCACGTCGATTCCGGTCTCGGCTGCGAAGTCGAAGACGTTGATGCGGCAGAGCGCCCGGTCCGGCCCGTCCTGCACCAGCCGCTCCACCGCCGCCACGGCCTCACCGTCGGCCAGCTGCCGCAGGGCCGCGAACAGGGCCTGGGTTTCGCTCATGACGGGATTTTACGACAAAATAGGAGAAAGCGCTAAGGCGTTACTGGACCTCGATGATGGGCCCGATCGCGTGGTCCGCGTCTTCCGGACGCCAGAAGGGCACTGCTTGAATGTCGGTGATAGTGCACAAATTGGGTTCGGCCAGCCTGGAGGCCGGAACAACCACACCCTCTTGCTTTCGCCAGGTGACGGCGCAGGTCCGCTAAAAATGCGCTGTCACCGTAATCAACCGCAATCGCCTCTATGGCAGAGCTGTCCTCAGGCGATTGGTGGTGGTCCAATCCACACCAGAACGGCAACGCCCAGCGTCATTCACGGGAAGGCGAGATCATGTGCCCAAGCCACGCCGTGAGCCTTGATCTTTCCCTGATCAAGCCATCCTGATTGAAGTGGTGAACACAAAAGTGCGCCCATGAATCTTCGAACGCCATTTCCATTTCACCCGTGACCGACGTGGTGCCTAGGCCGATTTCTGCGTACGTAAACTCGAAACTGCCACTAGGACGCGCCAGCGCAATGTGGAATGGTTGACCAGTAAACTCGTTGATCATCGGCCTGCCGCTACTCCGCATGACGCCGGGTATCTCTACTCTTGCGGTTCTGAGCTCCATGTCCGCTTCGAGATCAATCGGCAGGAACAATGTCGCACAAATTTCTGAGCATGTGGACGCGAATACGGCGAAAAGATTGCTCAAGGGTTCGCATGCCTCGCCTGAGATGATCGTTTCAAGCGCGGTCCGTTGAGCTTCATCCGCGCGCTCGTCGATAACGATCTGGCGCCGGCCGTTTCCGTCCTTGATTTCGCCGGGCCACTTGTACAGCGCCGCCCAGTTCAAGCCTGAGAGCGGCGTATCGTTGAAGCGGCCTTCAACAATGGTGCCGACGAAGGCCGACTGACAATAGCCGTTGGTACTCGGCAAGTTGAACTGGCAACCACAATTCATAGCGCAATTGCAGTTATCATAAGTCTCGCTTTTGAATAGCCATTGATTAGCCATCTCACCGCGCCTCCCGAAAGCCAAGAAATTGCGGCGACAGTGCACAGATTGGACGGATCGGCTCGAACGCCAGAACACCCACACCCTTGCTTCTCGCCATGCGACGACGCAGATCCGCTAAAAGTGCATTGTCACCGCAACATTGCTTTAGCTTTAGCCGCTCCACCGCCGCCACGGCCTCGCCGTCGGCCAGCTGCCGCAGGGCCGCGAACAGGGCCTGGGTTTCGCTCATAGCTCGATTTTACGCCGAATTCGGAGAAAATGCTAAGGCGTTGGCGGGGCTTTGGCGATCGGCCGACAGCGCAGTCCACACCTTACGGACGCCAGAAGGGCGCCGCTTACGGCACCGTCGGCTGCCGACCCATTGCGGACAGGCACCTCGGCCTTGCTAAAGGGCACCTATTACCGAATCAACCCATACCCAGGGGCACAGGTAGCCTTGCCTAGCGGTGGCCTCGCCGGTTCGAAGGCGATGATTACAATGCGGCCGAACCCAACCCTCTTCCTATCCTCCTCTGAGAAAAGAGGATCTTCTTGGCCTTTCGCCTCCACCTTGATTAGCTGATTGGAAATGCCAAGTTCGATCAGCTTGCGTCGAACCGCTTCTGCACGGTTTAGCGATAAGGTTCGGTTCAGCGCCGGCGTGGATTCATCGTCAGCCTCTCCCGTCAGGAGGACCTTCGTGGTCTCCCGCATGCAAATGTCCCAAGCAGCACTGATAATCGCTCCTTCTTGTAAAGAAGATAGCGCTGCACTGCCCTTCTCGAACATTACCAAGAATGGTCGTCTGCCTTCGTCGATGACCGCAATTTCGGATGGTTTGGGCGCACAGCCTGCAGCGATGATCACCATCATGGCAAGAAATCGTCCCTTGACCATGATACTCCCCTTCAGCACCGCTCGACCTCACAAAAGCGGCGAATTCAATTTCTGCCAGGCCAATAGAATCGTTAAGCGATTAGCATAGCAGAGATGTCTGCAATCCGCCCTTAGCGGCCTCTGCCTACCTTCCCGGACCGCTTGAGACGCCTGCCAAACGGATCACGCGCCGCCCCTCACCCGTGATGCGCGTACAGCACCGCGGACCGGTCGAGGTGGCGGATCATCGCCGCCTCGGCCGCGTCGGGATCATGCCGGCGGATATGGTCGAGGATCTCGCGGTGCTCGGCCAAGGTGACGTTCTGCTTGCCGGTCCAGATCAGCATCTCGGTGTGGTATTCGCGCAGCCAGCCCAGCATCGCCTCGCTGACCGCCTCGAAGATCGGGTTGCCGGAGATCGCCGCGATCCGGCTGTGGAAGCGCATGTCGGCGGCGATGAAGGCGGCCGGATCGTCGAGCTTGCCGCTCTGGTCCCGCAGCGTCTCCTCCAGCCCCGCGACATCCGCTTCCGTCGCCTTCTCCGCCGCCTCGCGCACCATGCCGCGCTCGAAGAAGCGGCGCGCCTGCTTCAGATGCTCGAGGCTGTCCGGCGAGGCGGAGAGCAGGAACTGGGCGGAGAGGTCGACCTGCTGGAACAGCGACTTCGCCGTCAGCTGCCGCACCCGGGCGCGCTCGCCATGGCTGATGGTGATCAGGCCCATATTGGCCAGGGCCTGCATCGCCTCGCGGATCGCCGGGCGGCCGACGCCGAAGCGGTCCATCAGGTCGCGCTCCGACGGCATGGCATCGCCCGGCGCCAGCTCGCCGCGAATGATCATGGTCCTGAGGCGATCGAAGACCTCGTGCCACAGCTTCCGGCGGACGATGGGTTCGGCCGAATCCCTCACCAGATGACCTCCTGCCTGTCTTGGCACGATGATCATACCATCAGTGTCGGCCGGTATCATCGTCGGCCGCGTCGCCCTGTCGCCCCCGTTACACTGGCCGCGGAGCACCGGCCGAGGCAAGGATGGTGCTCCCGGATCTCGGAGACCCGCCCATGCGCAGCCATTCGATCGCAGCCATCCCCGCCGACGGCATCGGCCCCGAGGTGATCGCTGCCGGCATCACGGTGCTGGAGGCGCTGCAGCAGCGGCTCGGCGATGTCCGGTTCAACGTCACCAGCTTCGACTGGGGCTCGGACTACTACAAGCGGCACGGCGCGATGATGCCGGCGGACGGGCTGGAAATCCTGAAGCCGTTCGACGCGATCTATTTCGGCGCGGTCGGCGCGCCCGACGTGCCGGACCACATCACGCTGTGGGGCCTGCGGCTGCCGATCTGCCAGGGCTTCGACCAATACGCCAATGTCCGGCCGACCCGGATCCTGCCTGGCATCACCTCGCCGCTGCGCCATGCCAGGCCCGGCGACCTGGACTGGGTGATCGTGCGCGAGAACTCCGAGGGCGAGTATTCCGGCCATGGCGGGCGCGCCCATCGCGGCCTGCCGGAGGAGGTCGGCACCGAGGTCGCGATCTTCACCCGGGTCGGCGTCAGCCGGATCATGCGCTATGCCTTCCGGCTGGCGCAGGCGCGTCCGCGCAAGCTGCTGACCGTCGTCACCAAATCGAACGCCCAGCGCCACGGCATGGTGATGTGGGACGAGATCGCGGCCGAGGTCGCGCGGGAGTTCCCCGATGTCACCTGGGACAAGATGCTGGTTGACGCCATGACCGTGCGGATGACGCTGAAGCCGCAAAGCATCGACACCGTCGTCGCCACCAACCTGCATGCCGACATCCTGTCCGACCTGGCAGGCGCCCTGGCCGGCAGCCTGGGCGTGGCGCCGACCGCCAATATCGACCCGGAGCGGCGCTTCCCGTCGATGTTCGAGCCGATCCACGGCTCGGCCTTCGACATCACCGGCAAGGGCATCGCCAACCCGGTGGCCAGCTTCTGGACCGCGGCGCAGATGCTGGAGCATCTCGGCGAGGCCGAAGCCGCCGGGCGGCTGATGCGCGCGGTCGAGCAGGTGACCGCGGCCGGGATCCTGACGCCGGATGTCGGCGGCACCGCGACGACGAAGCAGGTCACCGACGCGGTGATCGACGCGATCTACAGCTCGAACGTCTGACCGTTGGCGGCCGTGCCGCCGGCGGGGGCGGCGCGGACCGCCCCGGGCGACCGGCCGACCACGCGCTTGAAGGCGCGGCTGAACGCGGCCTGCGAGCCGTAGCCGAGGCGGTGGGCCGCGGCCTCGATCGGCATCCGGTCGCGGCCGATCCACTGCGCGGCGAGGCGCATCCGCAGATCGGCCACGTAGCGCAGCGGGGTCAGGCCGGTGACCGCCAGGAAGCGCTCGGCGAAGACCGAGCGCGAGGCGCCCATCTCCGCCGCCAGCTCGGCCACCGTCCAGTCCCGGCCGGGGTCGCGGTGCATGGCGGCGATCACGCGGCCCAGACGGGGATCGCGCAGCGCCTCGATCCAGCCCTTGGCGTCGCCGCAGCCGCATTCGACCCAGCCGCGGACGATCGAGGCGGAGACGACATCGGCCAGCCGGGCCAGGATCGCGGCGAAGCCGGCGCGTTCGTCGCAGGCCTCGCGCGCCATCGCCTCCAGCATCGGCAGGATCTCCGGGTGGCGGTCGAGCAGCGTGCCGACCGGCATCACCTCCGGCATCAGCGCCACCAGCGGGTGCATGCCGCCGAGGTCGAACTCCATGCAGCCGCTGAAGATCAGCATGCCCGAGCCCTTGTCGCAGCCCTCCGGGCAGGCCCGGATGACGCCGACGCTCTTGCACAAGGTCTCGGTCTCGAAGGTCGAGATGTCGCGGCTGGCCTGATCGGGCGCGGAGAGCAACTCGTGCGGGCCGCCGCGCGGCAGCAGCACGGCGTCGCCCGAGCCGAGGGTGTGGAGCGTGCCGTCGGCCGTGCGCAGCACCACCGGGCCGCGGGCGACAAAGTGGAACTGGGCCCGGTTCTCGACGGTGCCGAAGCCGATGCCGAAGGGCGGCACGAGCGCGATCCGGCGATAGTCCACGCCGAACAGGCGCATGCCCAGCAGCAGCTCGCTGACAAGGTCGCCGGACGGCCGAAGAGCCGTCGGCCGGGAGGCCGATGGCTCGGATCGCGATTCGGACGGACGATCAAACATTCCGGAGTGTCTGACATGGATCGTCCGGAGAGTCCATCCTACCTTCTGCTGCACTGCATCAAAACCCTCTTCAGCAAAACTCTTCGAAGGATGGTCCCCATGAGCGAGGGAACACAGCGGACGGGCGTGGCGCCGGCGCGGGAGGAGCCGGCCTGGGGCGCGGTCGTCTCGATGACGCTGGGCGTGTTCGGGCTGGTGACGGCGGAGTTCCTGCCGGCCAGCCTGCTGACGCCGATGGCGGCGGATCTCCACGTCACCGAGGGCCTGGCCGGCCAGGCGGTGACGGCGACCGCGGTGGTGGCGCTGGTGACCAGCCTGCTGGTCTCGGCCGCGACCCGGCGGATCGACCGCAGGGTCGTGCTGCTGGCCTTCTCGATCCTGCTGACGGTGTCGAACCTGCTGGTCGCCTTCGCCCCCGGCCTGCCGGCCCTGCTGCTGGCGCGGGTGCTGCTGGGCGTGGCGCTGGGCGGCTTCTGGACCATGTCGGCGGCGACGGTGATGCGGCTGGTGCCGGAGGCGCTGGTGCCGCGGGCCCTGTCGCTGCTGTTCAGCGGCGTCTCCGCCGCCACGGTCGCGGCCGCCCCGCTGGGCAGCTATTTCGGCGACATCATCGGCTGGCGCGGCGTGTTCCTGATCGCGGCAGGCCTGGGCTTGCTGGCGCTGGCGGTGCAGTTCGCGACGCTGCCGCGGATGGCGCCGAGCGGGACGACGCGGCTGCGCACGCTGGTCGAGGTGCTGGCCCGCCCGCAGGTCGGCTTCGGCATGCTGGCCGTGCTGCTGGTGTTCACCGGGCATTTCGCCTTCTTCACCTATATCCGGCCGTTCCTGGAGACCGTGACCGGCGTCGGCATCACCGGCGTGTCGGGCATCCTGCTGGGCTTCGGCATCGCCAATTTCCTGGGCACCTTCCTGGGCGGCATCCTGCTCGAGCGCAGCATGCGGCTGACCATGATGCTGATGCCGCTGACCATGGGCGTGCTCGGGCTCGGCCTGGTGGCGGTGGGCGGCGGCGCGCCGGTGGCGAACACGGCGATGGTGGCGCTGTGGGGCGTGGCCTTCGGCGCCGTGCCGGTGGCCTGGTCGACCTGGCTGACCCGCACGGTGCCCGACGAGGCGGAAAGCGCCGGCGGCCTGCTGGTCGCGGCGGTGCAGCTGGCGATCGCCACCGGGGCCGCGGCCGGCGGCGCCATCTTCGACGTCAGCGGCGCGCTGGGCGTGTTCACCGCCGCCGGCTTCGTGCTGCTGCTGGCCGCGGCGATGATCGTGCTCGGCATCCGGCCGCGGACGGCGACGGCGGCCGCCTGACGGAGGCTCAGCGGGGCTGGTCAGCCCAACAGGTCGGCCATGCCGATCAGCCCCGCATCGTGACCCAAAGCGGCCGGGCGCAGTGGCAGTCGGAACTGCCGCGGCTCGGCCGCCAGCGCATGCTCGACCCGGCCGAGGAACCCGTCCGCCAGCCCGACGCCGCCGCCGATCACGGCGAGGTCGAGGTCCAACGCCGCCTTCAGGTCGGACAGCAGCCGGGCGATGACGGCGGCGGCGCGGTCGATCAGCGCCGCGGCGGCGGGGTCCGCCCGCCGGAACAGGGCCGGGGCGTCCATCGGCTCGCCGAAGGCCTCGGTCGCCGCCGCCGCAAGCGCCCGGCCGGAGGCCACGGCTTCGACGCAGCCGCGCCGGCCGCAGCCGCAGATCGGCCCGTCCGGCACCGCCACGACATGGCCGAGATGCCCGGCCAGGCCGCCGAGGCCGACCCGCAGCTTTCCGTCCAGCACCAGCCCGCCGCCGACGCCGGTCGAGACGGTCAGGAACACCATCGAGCCGACGCCCTGTGCGGCGCCGTGGCGGAACTCGCCCCAGGCCGCGGCCTGGGCGTCGTTCACCGCCCGCACTTTCACGCCGAGCCGGTCCTGCAGCGCCGCGACGAGGGGCGAATCCGGCGGCACCGGCAGGGTGCCGGGGTTGGTGGCGGAGAGTTTCCCGTCGCGCACCAGGCCGGTGGTGGCGATGCCGACCGGCCCGTCGACCCAGCCCACCACCAGGGCGGCGACGGCCTCGATCAGGCTCTCGAACTTTCCGTCACGCGGCGTCGGCGCCTGGCGTCGATCGAGCACTTTGGCGCCCGCCACCCGGGCGGCGGCGATCTTGGTGCCGCCGAGGTCGACGACGGTTTTCATCGGGGGGCACCGGAGCTCGCCTCTCGCTTTTTTCTAGTCCCCCCTCCCCTTGCGGGAGGGGGGTAGGGGGAGGGGTCTGGGGGCGGGGGGGGGG
>NZ_JASATH010000132.1:0-22704 GCF_038440215.1 Inquilinus sp. OTU3971
GGGGTCGCGACAAGAACTGTCCGTAGGCCTCCGACATCTGAGCTCAAAACAGGAACATCGAAGTCGGGGCATCAGGTCTGCTGTTCGTGTGGCTGTCACACCCGATGGCGTTGATCTCTCGTCGGCGACCGCCGATCTGGCCGTGAGTCCCAGCATTTCAACGACGGCGGTCTGCCGCAAGTCTTTCACAGGCCTCTACCGGAATTGATCTGGATGGTCAGCGCCTATTCAAAGTGATTCAGTGCCGTTGCCCGAATCTCGGCTACGGTCGCGCCTCCATCGCTGAACAGAGATCGATCGTGTCGCGTCGTCCCTTGCTGAAGGCTGATCGCTGGAATGCGTTGTTCGCAGCACCGAAGGACGAGAGGGAGTTGATCCGGCACTGCACGCTGGATCCGGCTGACCTTGATCTCGTGATGGCGAAGCGGACGCCGCACAACCGCCTTGGTCTCGCTGTCCAGCTGTGCTTGATGCGACATCCCGGTCGAGCTTGGCTACACGGCGAGGTGCTGCCGGAGGCGATGGTTGCCTTCGTTGCCGAGCAGATCGGCGTTTGTCCCGAAGACCTGGCCGAGTATAGCCGCCGGGAGCAGAATCGCTGGGAGCATGCCGCTGAAGCGCAGCGCTATCTTGGGCTGCATGTCGCCGGCCGCGACGATCGCCGCGCGGCGCTGGCGGCGGCTCTCGATGCCGCCGATACCACCGATCAGGGGCAGCCGATCGCCGAGGCAATGATCGCGGCCCTGCGGGACCGGCACGCGGTGCTGCCGGCGGCGGACGCGCTCGACCGCATCGGCCGCGCCGCCCGGGTCCTGGCCCGCCGGCGCATGGAGGCGGCGCTGCTCGACGGCTTGCCGGCGGAGCGGCCGGGTGATCTGGACCGACTGCTTGAGGTCGATCCCGCGAACCGGATCACCCGCTTTGCCTGGCTCAGATCCCCACCCGAGGCCCCGGGCGAGAAGAACCTGCTGGCGCTGCTGGAGCGGCTGCGCGTCATTCGCGACTTCGGCCTCGATCCTCGGCGCCGCGAGCGCATCCATCCCGACCGCTGGCGCCAGCTGGTGCGCGAGGGCGAGGTGACGCCCGCCCATCTCGCGGTCGATCTGAACGCCGGTCGCCGTCGCGCCACGGTCGCGGCCCAGCTGATCGAACTCGGCTTCCGCCTGACCGACGCGGCGGTGGCGATGTTTTGCCGGCTCGTCGGCCGGCAGTTCGCGAAGGCCCGATCGCGCCGCAATCAGCGCCATCTCGAGACCGGCCGGACCGCTGGGGAGTTGCTGCGGCTGTTCCGCGACACCCTGCGCGCGCTCAGCGAGGCCAACGAGACCGACAGTGACGCCATCGGGCTGTTGCACGAGCGGATCGGATGGCACCGCCTGATGCAGGCGCAGGCGGTGCTGGAAAGTTTCGAGGGCGCGGCCGAGCCCGATCCGCTCGTCGATGTCGCCGGGCAGTCGGATATGGTCCGGCGATGCGCAAAGGCGGTGATCGAAGCCTTCGTGTTTCGATCGGCCCGGCGGCGTGATCCCCTGCTGGCGGCGGCCCTGGAGCTGTTGCGGCAGCTGTACCGCGAGCGCCGCCGGGGACTGCCCGCCAAGCCGCCGGTCGGGCATCTGGCAGACCAGGTCCGCAAGGCGATGCTCGCCGCTGGCAAGCCCCGCAAGCTGTACGAGGTCGCGACCCTGGCGGTGCTGCGGGATCGGCTGCGCTCCGGCGACGTCTGGGTCGCAGGCGGCCGGACCTTCCGGCCGCTCACCGCCGACCTGGTGCCGGCGTCGACCGTCGCGGCCCGCAAGGAGGCGGACGATCTGCGCCTCGGCGTGCCGCCCGATCCCGTCGCATGGCTCGCCGAGAAGCGGCAGGAGCTGGCCCTCAAGCTGCAGCAGCTGGCCAATCGTGCCCGCGCCGGCAAGCTCACGGATGTCCGCATGGCCGAGGGCAAGCTGGTGGTCTCACCGGAGCGCTCGACCGTGCCCAAGGCGGCGGAGGACGCCAAATGGCTGATCCTCGACCGGATGCCGCAGGTCCGGATCACCGAGCTGATCGCCGAGGTCGACGCCTGGACCGGCTTCTCCGAGGCGTTCACCCATCTGCGCACCGGCGACCTGCCGCGCAACATCCAGACGCTCCATGCGGGCATCCTCGCTGACGCCACCAATCTCGGTCTCAAGGGCATGGCAGACGCCTCTGCCGGCGTCACTGCCCGCCAGATCGGCTGGTGCCGTCAGTTCCATGCCCATGATGCGGCGTTCAAGACCGGCTTCGCCCGAATCATCGACGCGCAGCTGGCCCATCCCTATGCCCGGATTTGGGGCGACGGCTCGGCCTCCTCCTCCGACGGCCAGTTCCTCCCTGCCGCGGGCCGCGCCGGCAAGCGCAGCGACGTCAACACCCACTACAGCCATGGCCCGGGCGGGAAGTTCTACACCTGGGTCTCCGACCGGTACGGGCACTATCACATCCTGCCGATCGGCGTGACCGAGAGCGAGGCCGCCTATGTGCTGGACGGGATCTACGGCCATGCATCCCGGCTCGACATCGCCGAGCACTATGTCGACACCGGCGGCGCCACCGACCACGTCTTCGCCTTGTTCGCGGTGCTGGGCCGACGCCTGGTGCCGCGGCTGCGCAACCTGAAGGACTGGTCTCTATACATCCTCGCCGACGCCGACCCGCTGCTGCGCCAGCACATCGGCGACCGGATCGACGAGCAGGCGATCCGCGAGGCCTGGGACGAGGTGCTGCGCATCGCCCTGTCTATCGAGGACCGCGAGGTCGCGCCGTCGACGGTGTTGAAGAAGTTGGCGGCGCTGCCGAAGACCAACCTGCTGGCCCCGGCGCTGCGCGAGATCGGCCGGATCGAGCGCACCCTGTTCATGATCGAGTGGTACTCCAGCCCGGCGCTGCGCGCCCGCTGCCGGGCCGGTCTGAACAAGGGCGAGGCCGGGCACAAGCTGGTCCGGGCGGTGTTCTTCCATGAGCGCGGCGAGATCCGCGACGCCGCCTTCGAGGGCCAGGCGTTTCGGGCCTCGGCCCTCAATCTGGTGGTCAGCGCCATCATCCTGTGGAACACGGCCTATCTCTCGCGGGCGGTCGATCAGCTGCGAGCCGAAGGCCATGAGCTGCCGCATCACATCCGGCGCCATGTCTCGCCGCAAATCTGGGAGCACATCAACCTGATCGGCACCTACGACTGGAGCCACCAGGATCTGCCGCCTCTCGGCGCTTTCCGCCCACTTCGCAGGGCTCCCTCCGACTTCCAGACCGCCGCGTAATCCGAACGTGTTGCCCGTCCGTTCTCAGATGTCGGAGGTCTACGGACAGTTCTTGTATTCACCCCAATACGCGCCCAAGCCGGCGACTGTCACGGCGCTGTCCGGCGCCGGGTCCAATAATCTCTTTCCTGTGTATCGGACCAAGCCGTCTGTCGCCCCGGTGGGCAATCGCCTCCTCCTCACGCTCGACCCACCTCCATCACGGTACTGCAGTTCTGAGTGACTGGATCGGCGAGCGGATGGCATGGCCCAACCGGTTGTGCGGCCGCGGCGTCGCGCGACAACGAGGTCGGCTGGGCTCAGGGTATTGTGCTGGATCAGGCCGGGCTCGGCCGTGGGCAGCGCGAGCAGCGCCTCGATCTCGGCATTCGAGAGGGACCCCTATTTGGGGCCGCGTGAGTCAGGTGCGGAATTCCTCTGCCCTGGCAGATGCGCGCCATTTCCGGCCATTGCCGCGGCGCCTCCAAACCGGACGCATACCCAAATTGGTCAGGGTCGGTCGTTTGACGGCGATCTCGCCCGATCAGCGGGCGTCGCAAGCCGACATTTGCGGGCGTCCCGAAAGCGGACGTCACGCGAAATGGCAGTTCATGTTTCTCTCTGAGCTGCCGAACCTGATTGGGTGTTGCCAGAAGTAGTCATTGCGCCCGAGCCTGGAGGCAACCATTGCGGCTACGCTGCCGTCGATCTTCCCCGCTCCGCGGCACTTCTACATCATCCTGTCGCGACGGGGTGGGCATCAAACACACAAGAATAAGCTATCAGAGCCGGTAGAGCCGTTCGGCGTTGTCATGGAACAGGCGCCGGCGCTCGCTCGGTGAGAAATCGATCGTGATCAGCTTGAACGCATTGAAGATCGCGTCGTAGCTGCTGAACAGCTTGTCCACCGGGAAGTTGCTGGCGAACATGCACCGGTCGACGCCGAAAGCCTCGATTGCGGAGAGGACATAGGGCCTGATGCTGTCGACGGTCCAGGTCCAGTCCCCCATGCCGAGGCCCGAGATCTTGCAGGCGACGTTCGGAGCCGACGCCAGGCGCCGCATGCCGGCCTTCCACGCCTCGAAATGCTCCGGGCCGTCGACCTGCATCCCCGTGTGGTTCAGGATGATCTGCGTGTCCGGAAAGGCCCGCGCGAGGTCGTAGGCCTCCTCCATCTGCGGATAGTAGATCTGCAGGTCGAAGGAGAGGCCTAGATCTCGCAACAGGGCGAAGCCGCGGCGCCAGGCGGCCTCGCCGCAAACGCCGGGCCGGTCGAGATAGGTCTTGGCCGGGTCCGGATGGTAGTTCAGCGACTGGCGGATGCCCCGGAAGTTGCGGAACGCGAGGTGCCCTTCGAGGATCTCGCGCACATTCGGCAAAGCGAGGTTGGCGTAGCCGACAATGCCGTGCGGAAACCCGTGCCGGTCGGCGACGCCCTGCAGCCATCGCGTCTCGCCGACCGGATCGGCCGGATCGTAACCGACATCGAGATGCACCGACTTGACCACGTTCTGGCGGCGGCAATCGACCAGGAAATGCTCGACCAGATAGCTGCTGCAAACTGGAGAATAGTCGCCGAAAGCGCTGGGTTTCACCCCGTCCTGCAGCCAGGGATAGCGATGGTTCTCCAGGTCGTAGAGATGATGATGGGCGTCGATGATCGGGAAATCGTCCATGGCGCGGCCGTCCTGGAGGTCTGAGGCTGAGAAGGCGGCTCAGTATTCGCCGGCCGAAGGCGGATAGACCCGCTTCAGCTTGGCCTGCGCTTCGGGCGTGCCGACGGTCTGGGTGGTGACCAGGACCAGCGGCAGCGGCAGGTCCTTGGTCACCGGCGCCCCGGTCAGCGCGTTGTAGACCTGCTGCACCGCCTCGATGCCCTGGCCGCCGGCCTCCTGCAGGAACAGCCCCTGGACCACGCCGTCGCGCAGCAGCCTGACCGTCGTCGGGCTGCCATCGGCGGTCGCGAGGCCCACCTTGCCGGCCAGCCCCCGGGTCTGCAGCGCCTTGGCCGTGCCCGTCGCCGCCTCGTCATACATGCCGTAGATCGCCTTGATGTCGGGATGGGCGGTGAGCAGGTCGTTGGCCTGGTCCACCGCCTCGCGCACCGTCAGCCCCTTGGTCTGCAGAATCTGGACGAGCTCGCAGCCCTCTGCCGCGAAGGACTCCTTGGCGCCGGCAAGATATTTCTGCGCGTTCTCGCGGTCCTGCGGCAGCGACAGCATGCCGATCTTGGTGCCGCCGCGCTCCTTGGCCAGCGCGCAGACGAACTTGCCCTCCTCCCTGCCGCCCTCGAGGTTGTTGGCGGTGACCGAGGAGGTGTAGTCGGTCTCGCCGGGCTGCGGGCCGATGCCAGTGAAGGCGATCGGGATGTTCTGCTGCTTCAGGAAGCGCAGCACCGGCGGCGTGCTGGTCGAGCTCACCGGCCCCATGACGATGGCGTCGACGCCGCGGGTCACGGCCGTGCGCACATTGGTCATCTGGTCGACCGGCGAGTTGTGCGAGTCCATCTCGATGTACTCCATGCCGAGCTCGGCGGCCTTGGTCTTCGCCCCGTAGGAGACCCACTGCCAGTAGGAGATGTCGAGGGACGGCGCGATATAGGCGACCGTGTAGGTCTTGCCCGCAGCCGGCGCCGTCGAAGGCGCCAGGGTTGCGGCGAAAGCCAGGCCGGCAACGGCCAGAACCGGGATGATCGAACGACCCATCTGTGTCCTCCCTGTATCGATTGATTGTGGTGAAGCCGCCCGACCGGGTCAGGACCGCAGCTTGGTGACACGGTCGATCAGGACGGCGATCAGGATGACGCAGCCGGTCACCGCGCCCTGCCAGAAGCTGTTGATGCCGACCAGGTTCACGCCGTTCTGGATCACCGTGATCATCACGGCCCCGAGCATGGCGCCGACCGCCGAGCCGGTGCCGCCGAACAGGCTGGCGCCGCCGATGACGCAGGCGGCGATCGCCTGGAGCATCAGATTGGCGCCCGACGTCGCCTCCGAGTTGCTGATATAGGACAGGCTGAGCAGGCTGGCGAAGGATGCGGCCAGGCCCGAGGCGACATAGACGCCGAAGCGGACCCCGCGCACCGGGATGCCGAGCAGCCGGGCGGCCTTGTCGTTGCTGCCGACGGCATAGATCCACCGCCCGAGCACGAGCTTCCGTAGGGCCAGTTCCACCGCAATCACGGCGACGGCGCAGAACAGGAAGAAGTTCGCGACGCCGGGCACGATCTCGCCGCCGTTCAGCAGCCAGAAATCCGGGTCGAGGATGGCGATCGAATGGCCGTCGGTGATCACGAAGGCGAGGCTGCCGCCGATCGCATAGGTGATCAGAGTGACGACGAAGGGCGCAAGGCCGGCGAAGGTCACCAGGCCGCCATTGATCGCCCCGACACCGAGGCCGACGCCGAGGCTGGCGACGCAGGCCAGCGGCCAGGCAAGGCCTGAGGACAGGGCGAGGCCGGCGACCATGCCGGTCAGCGAGAAGGTCGAGCCGACCGACAGGTCGATGCCGCTGGTCGCGATCACCAGGAACACGCCGAGCGACATCAGGATCAGCGGGGCCGAGGCCTGGGCGATGTTGGCGAGGTTGCCCCAGGTGAGCACGTGGGGAGACCAGAAGCTCACCACGAACAGGATCACGAGGATCGCCGCGGCGATCGCGCCCTCCGTGCGGTAGCCGCGCGCCAGCCGGACCGGCAGCGGTGCGCGGCGCCGTCGCTCGTCCTTGGCGATGGATGACCCGATGATCACGTCGGCCATGCTGCCCTCTTCCCTCTGCATGCGGCCGCCCGTCACGCCGCCATTCCGGTGGCCTGGGCCAGGACGACCTCGTTCACCTGCCCACCGCTGAGGACGCCGCTTACCTCGCCGCGGAGATCGAAGGCGACGATCCGGCCGCAGACCTCGGCGAGCTCGGTGAATTCGGTCGACCACCACACCACCACGGTGCCGGCGGCCGCGGCCTGGCGGATGATCGCGTAGATCTCCCGCTTGGTGCCGATGTCGACGCCGCGCGTCGGCTCTTCCAGCACCAGGATCCGGGGCGGACGCTCGAGCCAGCGCGCGAGCAGCAGCTTCTGCTGGGTGCCGCCGCTCAACGTCTGCGGCAGGGCGTCGACCGATCCCGCCTTGATCGACAGCCGGTCCAGCGCCGCCTGGGCGGTGACGGCTTCCTGCCCCCTCGCGAGGAGACGACGGCCGGCGACACGCGCCGCCGCGACGATGTTGTCGAGGATCGGCAGCGCCGCGAGGATGCCTTTCCCGGCCCGGTCGCCCGAGACATAGCCCACGCCGCTGCGCACCGCCTGGGCCGGGCTCGTGAAGCGCGCGGGCACGCCGTCGATGCCGATGGTCCATGTCGCCGAAGGGACGGCACCAATCAGGGCGTCCATCAGCGCGGAGGGCCCGAGCGGCGCGCCGGCGAGGCCGAGGATGCTGCCGGGCGGCAGCCGCAGCGACACGCCCGGCGCCGAGATTTCGACGGTCGCACCGTCGGCCGTGGCTGCGGATGCCGCGACACGGCTCCTGCCGGGGCCGACGCCCTGCCCCATCGCCTCGACGATGGCGTCGTCGCTGAGCTCCGCAACGGGAGTGCGATCCACAACCGTGCGGCCGTCCCGCAGGATCGTGCAGACATCGGCGACGGCGCGGATCTCGCTCATGCGGTGCGACACGATCAGCGTGCTGATCCCCTGTCCGGCCAGGCGCCGCAAGATGCCGAACAGGCGCTCGGTCTCGGCGAAAGTCAGGTTGGCGGTCGGCTCGTCGAGCAGCAGCAGCCTGGCGCCGGAGCTAAGCGCCCGCGCGATCTCGACGAACTGGCGCTGATGCAGGTCGAACTCGGCCACCGGACGGGTGAGCGCATCGCCCGCCAGGGTGTCGTCGATCAGCGCCAGCGCCGCTGCAGCCTGGGCTTCGTCGGTTCCGGGCCGAACCAGGCCAAGCCCGCGCTTGCGGTGCGGCAGGGCGATGTTCTCCGCGACGGAGAGATGCGGCAGCAGCGCCAATTCCTGGAAGACGACGGCGATGGCCGCGGCGTCGTAGTCCTCCTGCCCGTCGACCCGGATGGTGCCGCCGTCCCGCCGGTGCGAGCCGGAGACGATGCGGATCAGGGTCGACTTGCCGGCGCCGTTGCCGCCGAGCAGCGCATGGATCTCGCCGCGCCCGACCCTGAGGTCGGCCTGCTTCAGCACCGGCGTGGCGCCGAAGCGCTTCTCGATCGCCAGGGCTTCCAGGATGAAGGGGGATTCAGTCACGGCAGGCGCCCCGCCGTGGTCGAGACGCGATCGGTCACGTCACGCGCCAGCGCGCAGCCCATCTGTCGCCCCTCCCGGCCATCCCTGATTGTTGCTCGGGCCGCGCTGACCGTTCGGCCCGATGCTCTGGGTCGAGGCTTGCCCAACCAGCCGGGCCGGACAAACGGATTTTATGCAATCAAGGATGAATCCAGTTCATCGAACTGGCAGCGAGCCGGCACCGTCCGCCGTCATGCCGGCAGGGTCGGGTCGAGGCCGAGCTGCGTCAGCAGCCAAGTGGCGAAGGCGCGCACCGTGTATCGTTGGCGCAGGGCGCGCGGATAGACCAGGTGGTGCCCGACATAGGTCACGTCCAGGGCGACGCCGGCCAGGGGCGCGACCAGCAGGCCGCGCTTGATCTCCCGCTCGGCCAGGCGGGTCGACTCCAGGGCGATGCCGAGCCCGTCCACGGCCGCGGCGATCGCCAGGAAGCTGCGGTCGAAGCGCATGCCGTGCGGCGCCGGCATGGTCATGTCATTGGCCGCGAACCAGTCCGGCCAGCGCACCCGCTTCACCTCGCTCTGGATCAGGACCTGCCCGAGGAGGTCGGCGGGCGAGCGGATCGCGTCGGCCAGCTGCGGCGCGCAGAGAGGCGTCACCAGCTCCTCCCCGAGCGGCACGACCACGACGCCGTCGGCCCGCGGCGGACCGTAGACGATGTCGACATCGAAATCGTCATTGCTGAAGCGGGCATATTCGGTGCTGGCGGCCAGGCGGACCTCGATATCCGGCTGGGCCGCGAAGAAGCCCGAGAGCCGGGGCGACAGCCATTGCGCGGCGAAGCTCGGCGCCGAATGCAGCCGGAGCAGCTTCGTCTTCCGGTTCGAGACCGCCTCCATGCCCCGCCGCAGCTCGTCGAAGGCGATGCCGACATGGCGCATCAGCATCTCGCCGTCGGGGCTCAGATGCACCTGCCGCCCGTCGCGCTCGAACAGCGCCGTGCCCAGGGCCTGCTCGAGCTTCAGGATGGCGTGACTGACGGCGCTCGGCGACAGGTTCAGCTCCAGCGCAGCCGCCCGGAAGGAGCCGTGGCGGGCGGCCGCCTCGAACGCGCGCACCGAGGCCAGGGAGACGTCCTTCAGCATACCTTCGATGAACCAGATTCATCGGTCGATGTAAAGTTCGCGTTTGTCCCGCACCGCCGGCCGCGGCCAAGACTGGGCCAGGGAGCGACCAAGGGAGGAAGCCATGCTGCTCGCCGGCAAGACGGCCGTGATTTCCGGTGCGGCCAGTCCGCGCGGCATCGGGCTGGAGACCGCCAGGCTGTTCGCCCGGCACGGAGCCCGAGTGGCGATCCTCGACCTCGACGGCGACGGCGCGCGCAGCGCGGCCGCGAGCCTCGGCGACGGCCATATCGGGCTCGCCTGCGACGTCGCCGACGCCGTCGCCTGCGCCGCGGCCGCCGAACAGGCGATCGCCGTCCTCGGCCGCGTCGACATCCTGTGCAACAACGCCGGCATCACCCAGCCGGTCAGGACCCTCGACATCGCGCCCGGCGACTGGGACCGGATCCTCGACGTCAATCTGCGCGGCGTCCTCAATCTCAGCCAGGCCTTCATCCCGCATATGCGCGAGCGCGGCGGCGGCTCGATCGTGTGCATGTCCTCGGTCTCCGCCCAGCGCGGCGGCGGCATCTTCGGCGGACCGCACTATTCCGCGGCCAAGGCCGGGGTGCTCGGCCTGGCCAAGGCCATGGCCCGCGAATTCGGATCGGACGGGATCCGCGTCAATTGCATCACCCCGGGCCTGATCCAGACCGACATCACCGGAGACAAGCTGACCGACGCGATGCGTGCCGAGATCGTGAAGACCATTCCCCTGAACCGGCTCGGCGAGGCGGGCGACGTCGCCGGCGCCTATCTCTTCCTCGCTTCCGACCTCTCCGCCTACGTCACCGGGGCGGTGATCGACGTCAATGGCGGGATGCTGATCCATGGCTGACGACCTGCGCCCCGACGCGGCGCCGCATCGCGGGTCGAATGTGAGCCTGGCCGAGCGGGCGCGGCGCATCCGCCGGCACGCCCTGCGCATGGGCGAGGTCCAGGGCCAGGGCTACATCGCCCAGGCGCTCGGCATCGCCGACGTGCTGGCCGTCTCCTATTTCCACGCCCTGACCTATCGGCCCGAAGACCCCGAATGGGACGGCCGCGATCGCTTCCTGCTGTCGATCGGCCACTACGCCATCGCCCTCTACGCCGCCCTGATCGAAGCCGGGATCATTCCCGAGGACGAGATAGAGACCTACGGCAGCGACGACAGCCGCCTGCCGATGTCGGGCATGGCCGCCTACACGCCGGGCATGGAGATCACGGGCGGTTCCCTCGGCCACGGGCTCGCGATCGCCGTGGGCTTCTGCCTCGCCCTCAAGCGCAAGGCCTCGGGATCCTTCGTCTACACTCTGTTCTCGGACGGCGAGCTCGACGAGGGCGCGACCTGGGAGGCCGCGCTGTCGGCAGGGAGCTTCGGGCTCGACAACCTGATCGGCATCGTCGACGTCAACAACATGCAGGCCGACGGGCCGTCGACCGGCGTCCTCGACTTCGAGCCGCTGGCCCCGAAATTCGAGGCCTTCGGCTGGTTCGTCCAGCGGGTGGACGGCAACGACATCGACGGCCTGGTCCGCGCCTTCGACGCCGCCCGCACCCATCCGGGCCGGCAGCCGCGCCTCGTCATCTGCGACACCCGGATGGCGAAGGGCGTGCCGTTCCTGGAGGCCCGGGAGCGAAACCACTTCCTGCGCGTCGACAAGGACGAATGGCAGCAGGCGATCCGGATCATCGATGCGGGGATGACGTCATGAGGCGCTCGAAATACGTCCGGCCGGCCCATCTCGACGGCGGCCCGGCAGGCGACCGGCCGCGCCAGACCACCTCGGCGATGATCGCCTCCCTCGCCGGCCCGGACCAGCGCACGCGGCCGGCGCCGTTCGGCCACGCCCTGGCGGCGCTCGCCGAGACCCGGCCGGAGATCGTCGGTCTGACGGCCGATCTTGGCAAATACACCGACATGCACATCTTCGCGCAGAAGCACCCGGACCGCTTCTACCAGATGGGCATGGCCGAGCAGTTGCTGATGGCCGCCTCCGCCGGCCTGGCGCGCGAGGGCTTCATGCCCTGGGCCTCGACCTATGCCGTCTTCGCCTCGCGGCGGGCCTATGACTTCATCTGCATGGCGATCGCCGAGGAGAACCTGAACGTTAGGATCGTCTGCGCCCTGCCCGGCCTGACCACCGGCTACGGGCCGAGCCACCAGGCGACCGAGGACATCGCGATCTTCCGCGGCATGCCGAACCTGACGATCATCGACCCCTGCGACGCGCATGAGATCGAGCAGATCGTGCCGGCGCTCGCCGACCATCAGGGGCCGGTCTATCTGCGCCTGCTGCGCGGCAACGTGCCCCTCATGCTCGACGAGTACGGCTACCGTTTCGAGCTCGGCAAGGCCGCGCTGCTACGCGACGGCGCCGACGCGCTGATCATCTCCTCCGGCTTCATGACGATGCGCGCGCTGGAGGCCGCGGAGGCCCTGCGCGAGGACCGCGTCGAGGTCGGCGTCCTGCATGTGCCGACGATCAAGCCGCTCGACGAGGCCGCGATCCGGCGCGAGGCGGCGCGCACGGGGCGGATGGTGATCGTGGCCGAGAACCACACGGTCATGGGCGGTCTCGGCGAGGCGGTCGCCGGCCTCCTGATGCGCTCGGACATCCGTCCCCCCGCCTTCCGCCAGATCGCGCTGCCCGACGAGTTCCTCGACGCCGGGGCGCTGCCGACGCTGCACGACCGCTACGGCCTGTCCGCGAGCGCCATCCGCGCGGCGGTCAAGTCCTGGCTGTAGCGGGAAAGGCGAATGAAGAGGATCGCCTTCATCGGGTTGGGCGCGATGGGCCGGCCGATGGCCCGCAATCTGCTGAAGCGCGGCTTCCCCGTGCGGGGATTCGATCTCGACCCGCGCGCGCTCGCCGAGCTGCGGGACGCCGGCGGCAGTGCCGCCGCCTCCGCCGCCGAAGCCTGCGCGGACGCGGATGTGGTCGTGCTGATGGTGGTCGACGCCAGGCAGGCGGAAGCGGTGCTTTTCAGCGAAGGCGCCCTCGCCGCGACGCCGCCCGAGGCGGTGGTCTGCCTGATGGCGACCTGCCCGCCGCGCGCGGTCGAGGCGATCGCGGCGCGGGTGACCCCGGCCGGGCGCCGCTTCGTCGACGCGCCGGTCTCCGGCGGCACGGCCGGCGCGACGGCGGGGACGCTGACCGTCATGGCGGCAGCGCCGGGGGCGGTGTTCGAAGCGGTGCGCCCCGTTCTCGCGGCGCTCGGTGACCGGATCTTCCATGTCGGCGAACGGCCCGGCCAAGCGGCGATGGTGAAGACCGTCAACCAGCTGCTGTGCGGCGTGCACATCGCGGCCGCGGCCGAAGCCCTTGCGCTGGCCTGGAAGGTCGGCGTCGATGCCAGGACGTTGCTCGAGATCCTGTCGGGCACCTCGGCGGCGAGCTGGATGCTGCGGGACCGCGGGCCGCGCATGGTCCAGGACGATCCCGCCGTCTCCAGCGCCGTCGACATCTTCGTCAAGGACCTCGGCATCGTGCTCGAGGCGGGGCGGGAGACCGGCGCCGCCCTGCCGCTCGCCGCCCTATCGCACCAGCTGTTCCTGTCGACATCCGGCCGCGGCGACGGGCGGGCCGACGACAGCCAGGTGATCCGGGCCTATCGCGCGCTGAACGGCGGCTGAGCCGCGAACCGCCGCCCGAAACCAACCTGACGAAGATCAGGGCGCCAGACATCCATCCAGGAGAGGACACCATGACCCAAGACAACCTTCGCCCCGGCCGCCGCGCCGTGCTCGCAGGCATCGCGTCGCTGCCGCTCGTCACCGTCCTGACGAGGCCGGGCGACGCGGCGGAGTTCGAGCTCAAATACGCGACCGGGCAGGACCCCACCCATCCGGTGAACATCCGCGCCCAGGAGGCGCTGAACCGGATCCGCGAGGCGACCTCGGGCCGCCTGGACATCAAGCTGTTCCCGGCCAACCAGCTCGGCTCAGACACCGACCTTCTCACCCAGGTGCGCAACGGCAGCGTCGAATTCTTCAACCTGTCGTCGCTGATCCTGGCGACGCTGGTGCCCCTCTCTGGCATGACCAGCCTGGCTTTCGCCTTCAAGGACTACGACGCGGTCTGGAAGGCGATGGACGGCGACCTCGGCACCCATATCCGCGCGGCGATCGCCAAGACGCCGATCTTCGCGGTCTCGAAGATCTGGGACAACGGCTTCCGGCACGTCACCTCCTCGACCCGTGAGATCCGCGGGCCCGCCGACCTGCAGGGCTTCAAGATGCGGGTCCCGCCGGCCCCGGCCCTGACCTCGCTGTTCAAGGCGATCGGGGCCGCGCCCGCCCCGATCAACTTCAACGAGCTGTACTCGTCGCTGCAGACCAAGGTCGTCGAGGGGCAGGAGAACCCGCTGGCGATCATCGCGACCACGCGGCTCTACGAGGTGCAGCGGTCCTGCAGCCTGACCGGCCATGTCTGGGACGGCTATTGGGTGCTCGGCAACAAGCGTGCCTTCGCCCGGCTGCCCGAGGATCTCCAGGCGATCATCACCCGTGAGCTCGACCGCTCGGCGCTGGACCAGCGCGCCGATATCGCCGGGCTCAGCCAGAGCCTGCAGCAGGAGCTGACGGCCAAGGGCCTGTCCTTCATCGACGTCGACCGCGAGGCCTTCCGCGCGGCGCTGGCCGGCACCTCCTTCTATGCCGAGTGGAAGGAGAAGTACGGCCCGGAAGCCTGGGGCCTGCTCGAACAGGTCGCCGGCCCCCTCGGCTGATCCTCCGGCACCGCCGGGCACGACGCCCCGCACCGTCCATCGGCCGCTGCGGCCGATGGCGGCCCCCCTCCGTTCCCACTAGACGGATCCGACCGCCATGGCGACGCATATGAACGAGATGACCGCACCCGCCGAGTCCGCTCCGGCCGCGCCGCGCGTGCGGACGCCGGGCTGGGTCGCCGGGCTGGATACCGTGGTCGGCGCTCTCGTCGAAATCCCTGCCGCGCTTCTGGTCCTGGCGGAGGTCGGCGTCCTCCTGGCGGGCGTGGTCTGCCGTTATCTCCTGCACGAACCGCTGATCTGGTCCGACGAGCTCGCCTCGATCCTGTTCCTGTGGCTGGCCATGCTGGGGTCGGTCGTGGCCCTGCGCCGCGGCGAGCATATGCGGATGACCGCCGTCATCGGCTTCCTGGCCCCCCGGCAGCGGGCCTTCCTCGATGTGGTCGCCATCGCCGCGGGCCTGGGCTTCCTGGTTCTCGTCGTCGAGCCGGCCTACGAGTTCGCCGCCGACGAGGTCTGGGTGACCACGCCGGCGCTCGAGATCACGAACTCCTGGCGCGCGGCGGCGCTGCCGGTCGGGATGGGCCTGATGATCCTGGTCGGGCTGGTGCGGCTGATCCGGGTCGCCGGCTGGCGCGATGCCGCGACCGCCCTGCTGGCAGTGGCAGCCGTCATCGGCCTGGCCGCCCTCCTCGGCCCGGCGCTGCGGCCGCTCGGCAACGCCAACCTGCTGATCTTCTTCGTCGGCGGCGTCGGCGCCATGGTCTTCCTCGGCGTGCCGATCGCCTTCGCCTTCGGCCTCGCGACCTTCGGCTATCTGGCGCTGACCACATCGACGCCGACACTGGTCATCATCGGCCGGATGGACGAGGGCATGAGCCATCTGATCCTGCTGTCGGTGCCGCTGTTCGTGTTCCTCGGCCTGCTGATCGAGATGACCGGCATGGCGCGGGCCATGGTCGCCTTCCTGGCGAGCCTGCTCGGCCATGTGCGCGGCGGGCTGTCCTATGTGCTGATCGGCGCCATGTATCTCGTCTCGGGGATTTCGGGATCGAAGGCCGCCGACATGGCCGCCGTGGCGCCGGTCCTGTTCCCCGAGATGAAGGCGCGCGGCGCCAAGCCCGGCGACCTCGTGGCGCTGCTGTCGGCGACGGGGGCGCAGACCGAGACAATCCCGCCATCGCTCGTCCTCATCACAATCGGCTCCGTGACCGGCGTCTCGATCGCGGCGCTGTTCACCGGCGGGCTGCTGCCCGCTGTGGTGCTCGGCCTCGCGCTGGCCGGGCTGGTCTGGTGGCGCTATCGGAACGAGGATCTGTCCAGTGTCCAGCGCGCGAGCGGAAGGGAGATCGGCAAGGCGTTCCTCGTCGCCCTGCCGGCCATCGCCCTGCCCTTCATCATCCGGGCGGCGGTGATCGAGGGCGTCGCTACGGCAACCGAGGTCTCGACCATCGGTATCGTCTACGCCGTCGCCGCGGGCCTGCTGGTCTATCGCCGTTTCGACTGGCGCCGGATCTATCCGATGCTGGTCGACACCGCGTCGCTGTCCGGCGCGATCCTGCTGATCATCGGCGCCGCCACCGGCATGGCCTGGGCGCTGACCCAATCCGGCTTCTCGACCCAGCTGGCCGCGCTGATGCGGGAGCTTCCGGGTGGCGTTCCCGCTTTCCTCGCCGTCTCCGTGATCGCCTTTGTGGTGCTGGGCTCCGTGCTCGAGGGGATCCCGGCGATCGTCCTGTTCGGCCCGCTCTTGTTCCCGATTGCTCGCGAGGTCGGGGTGCATGAGGTGCACTACGCGATGGTGGTCATCCTGGCGATGGGCATCGGCCTGTTCGCGCCGCCCTTCGGCGTCGGCTACTACGCCGCCTGCGCGATCAGCCGGATCCATCCCGACGAAGGCATGCGGCCGATCGTCGGGTATCTCGTCGTGCTGGCGGTCGGCCTCGTCCTCGTCGCGGCGGTGCCGTGGATCTCGATCGGGTTCCTGTGAGGGCCGTCAGATCGTAAGCGCACACCAGGCCACAATAGGACTGCTCGCGGCCAAGGTGCGCCATATCCGGCCATTGCGCCGGCGGCCCAACACCGGACATCGCTCGAACCCGCAGAATCCGGCCCTTCTCGGTCGGCCCGGATATCAGAGCGCGCCCGGAACCGGCCGTCGCAGCCGGCTCCTCCTGCAATTCCTGGGGCGATGGTCCGGCCAAAAGAATGAAGTGATTTTATCAACATTGATGACAAGTTATATTGAATAAAACGGCAAATCCGCAGTAGAATTTTGAGAACTGCTCGGCAATGAAAGCCACACATGTATAGCAGGTTGGACAATCGATCTTCATGCACTATCGTTCATCAATCAGAGTCACCGACGCCGCCTAGCTCCGATTGCGAACAGAGTAGGACCTTCACCCTCTGCAACTGGCTTCGACTGCCGTCGGTGGCGTGTGCACTGCTTCAAGGACGCTGCGGTAACCAACCATGCTCCGTCGCTTGTCCATTCGCTCGAAATTGCTGGCCATGCTGCTCCTGAGCGGCATCGCATGCATCGCCGTCACCGGCTTGGTTGCCGATCGCAGCGGATCCCAATCACTCAGGACATCGATCTTCGATCAGCTGACGACGTTGAGAGAAAGCAAGAAGTCTGATGTAGAGCGCTATTTCAGAGAGATCGAACGCCAGTTCGTCGCCCTGTCACAGGCTCCGGCTACAATTGATGGGATGGTCGCCTTCACCAGCGGGTATAACGCTCTCCAGGGTCAGGAAAAGCCACCACCGGAGCTCATGTCGTTCTGCGAGAAGGATTTTCTTCCGCAGGTCGCCAATCTTGTCGAAGGCGATCTAACCGCCAGTTCGTGCCTGCCGAGCGATCCTTTGGCGATCCGTCTCCAGACCGACTACATCGCCCACAATCCCTATCCGGCCGATGACAGACAGAAGCTCCTCTCCGCCGGGACCGGAACATCCTACGACATCGCGCATCAGCGCTATCATCCCTTTCTGACGCGGGCTGCGGAGGCCAGCAATCTCAGTGATATCATGCTTGTCGATGCGCGGACCGGCACGGTCGTCTATACAATATACAAGGGCATTGATTTCGGCAGCAACGTGGTCGAGGGCCCGCTCGCGCATTCAGGCATCGGCCGCGCCGTCGCATCGGCGCTGCGCGACGGCACCGCTGACGGCTCGGTCGTGCTGGAGGACTTCAGCGCTTATCTGCCCAGCCTCTTGGCTCCGGCAGCATTCGTCGCCGTGCCGGTGATCCGCGACGGGCAGGTGCTGGGCATTTTGGTCGCCGAGGTGTCGAAAGACGACATCGACAAGGTCATGACCTCCGGCGGCCGCTGGGAACAGGTCGGCCTTGGTAAGACAGGTGAAGCCTTTCTCGTTGGCCCCGACCGCCGGATGCGAAGCGGCTCGCGTTTTCAGCAGGAAAGTCCGGAGTCCTACTATGCGGCCTTGAGCGAAGTCGGCATCAGCAATGCCGACATCGAGCGCATCCGCCGATTCGACTCCGCGGTTCTGAACCAACCCGATGACAGCCGGGCCGCAGACGAGGCCCTTGCGGGCCACTCCGGAACCGACGTTCTCGAGGACTATAGGGGCGTCGATGTATTGGCTTCTTGGGCGCCGATCGACGTTCTTGGGACGCGTTGGGCCATCCTTGCGAAGATGGATGTGTCAGAGGCACTGGCGCCGGTCAGCGAGTTCCGCAGTCGTGTGATCCAAGTCGCCGCGGCTGCCGCGGCCGTGCTCACGATCGTCTCCCTTCTCGCCGCGGGAGCTTTCACCCACCCGATCCGCGAGGTGCTGGCCGGCGTCAACCAGCTGGCCGCTGGCGACGAAGAGACGCGGATTCCGGTCAAGGGCAGCGACGAGTTCAGTGAACTTGGTCGCGCCTTCAACTCCATGGCCGACGAGATTGCGGCACGCAGCGACAAGATTGCCCAGAAGACTGACGAGTACGAAGCGCTTCTGCGGAACGTCTTTCCCGAAATCATCGCCGAGCGAATCAGAATAGGTGACGAGTCGGTCGCCGAGGCCGTCAAGAACGTCGCCGTCGCGGTCGTCAATATCGAAGGCCTCAATGCTCTCATATCCGACGCGGCTCGGGACACGTTGAAGTCGATCAATGAGCTGATCAGCGATTTCGACGAGGCGGCGCTGGCCGCCGGCGTGGAGAAGATCTATGCCTTCGGCGAAACCTACATCGTGGCCTGCGGCCTTTCGACACCCAGGCTCGACGGCGCCCGGCGGATACTCGGATTTGTTGATGCCGTGGCCGATATTGCCGACCGACACGGTCGCAGCTGGAACATCCCGTTGGCGCTCAAGGCCGGAATCGCCCTCGGGGACGTGGAGGTCGGCCTGGTTGGCCGGCAACGCACCGTCTACAGCATGTGGGGCGTGACCATGCTGACCGCCCGCCGCATCGTCTTCGACGCGGATGCGAATTCCGCGCGAGTGACGAAAGCCGTTCTGGAGCAGATTCCGGAGGCGGATGCTTTCGTGGAGGAAGAGTCCGTCTCGATCAATCCGGCCGAGACGGTCGCGACTTGGCAACGGCCGATCGGAACGACGCCTGCCGCCACTGCAGCCACGTGATGTGATCACCATGACAAACGACACATGGTCCAGTTATCTCGCCTGGGCGATAGTCGTCATCCTCGGCTACCCGACTGTCACTCTCGGCCTGTCCGAGACGACACGGCGACTGGAACGATCAAGCCTCGCGCGGCCGCTGAAAGTCATCCAGAATGCGGTTCTGCCAGCTGTTGCGTTATGGATTTTGATCCACCAGTTGTCGCCGTTCTCGGCCGACGGGGTTGTTTTCAGGATTGTAGATACCACCGTTGGCATACTGGTTCTCTATGCCATTCTTCTCTTAGGGCAGATGGTGGCTCTCGCGGTGCGGGGCACGACCGAAGCTCAAGCTCCAAGACTCTTTTTTGAACTCGTTGCGATCGCCATCGTCGTCGTGGGTGGCGCATTCATCATATCAACGGTCTGGGACATCGAGCTTGGCACATTGTTCGGGGCGCTCGGTGTCGGGTCAGTGGTACTCGGCCTGGCCCTGCAGAGTGTGATTGGCGGACTCGCGAATGGCCTCATCGTGCTGTCCGGCCGGCATTTCGCGATCGGCGACTGGCTGCGTCTTGACCAGGGCTTCGTCAAAGTCGTCCAGGTGGACTGGCGCGCGGTGACGCTTGAATCCGGCGGAGAGCGGATCGTGGTGCCGAGCTCGCGAATCGCCGCCGATACCCTGCGTATCGTCCGAAGCGGGCGGCCTTTCGTCGTGAATACTTCGATCGTGATTCCCTCGGCATATCCTCCCGCACGGGTGACTGACGCATTGTTGGTCGCAGCGCGCGGCATACCTGAGAGCATCGGTCCCGAAAGCGCCGGTTGCCGTGTAGCGGAATGGACGGCGGGCGGCATTCGCTATGTCGTGAGTGTGTCGGTGGACAACCCGGCCAAGATCGACCGGGCCTGCAGCACGCTTCTCGACCGCATCTGGTGCGTGTTGCCACGGCACGGCATTTCGCTGATGCGGACAGGAGACGGCAGGGACATCGACGTGGGGAGTGCCGCACTCGACTGGGGGACGACAGTCGAGGAGCGCGCTCGACTGCTCGCCGACAGCGGCGCGCTGCGAGACCCTGTGGCCGGTCTCGAGGAACTTGCCGATCAGTCGCGGGTCGAGCGCTACGCGACCGGCGAATTCCTCCTGGAACAGGGCGCTTCGGCGATTGCCTTTTTCGTCCTGCTGGACGGCAGTCTGTCGATGCTTGTCGACATGCCGAAGGGTCCACGCACTATTGATCGACTCTCGGCCGGGCAAATATTCGCCCTGCGCCAGAGCTTTCGTGGATCATCGAGCCCAGTCAGCCTCATTGCGGACGAGGCGAGCACGGTGATCGCCATCCCGGGTCCGGCGATGCAGCGCATGCTCGACCGCAACCGCAAGTTGGCCGCTGATATCGACGCGGCGATCGATGCCCGTGCCGATGCAATCAGAGCCCTGGCCTCGAAGGGCACCGATATCGAGACGAGCACCCCTTCCGTGCGCCTGAAGAACCGGGCCTAGTGGTGCAAATCTGACGCTTGGCACCCACGGGGAATGGCGGGAGACGACCCGAAGCGGTCATCGCGCCGGCGTCCCGGAAGCGGACGTCCGTCGGGTTGACCGCAGCCGACCTTTTGCGAACGACGACCAAGCCGCTTCATGGACTATAGAATCAGAATCGCTGTATTAGGCGCTGTTCAAGCTCGCCTTGGGGCCAGAGCCATGCTGGCGGAGATCGTGGTCTGCCAGCAGAAGGCTCCTCGTGAGAGTCTTACGGCCACATCTTCGTTTCTGGATGTTCTTCGATCAAGGAACAGCGGAGTGTAATCGGTGCCTTCCTGACATCAGAGAGCGGACCATCGATGAAATCGCAGGCGAGAAGATTGTTCGAACTGCTTTTGCGCGCTGACGCTATGTTGAGGTTGACCTTGGCCGGGCCGGCGATCCAGTCGAGCTGCTTCGGGTCGACGTTGGCGCCGCTGATGTGGGCGCGCCCGCCTGAGCCGGGGATCTCCACCTCTTCGTCCTGCGGCGTGAGATCGATTTGGCCGAGCTCATTGGCGTGCCTCTCCGCGCTCCGCTTGGGATCGCCGTAGTAGGAGGCGAAGGCGACAATTTCCTCCTTCTGCGAAGCGAGCTTGTCGGCGGCCTTCCTGGACAGCGTGACGTCGATGTCGAAGCCGAATGTGTCATCGGCCTCGGCAGGCGATGCCGCCAGCGCCAATGCGCTGGCGACAAGCATGATCCGGGCACGGTATTTGCGGGCTGATTGCATGCGGGGACCTCATGACTGGGGCCGCGGACCACTGATCAGACGCAGTCCTGATCCAATGGATCCGACGCGGCCAGGGCGACGCCTGTTGCAACGGTTCCGATCCGAGCATCTTTTGCGGTCAAAGTCTTCCTTGGAGTGCTTCACGATCGAGGAACCGCTGGCTGTGTTCGCTGTCCAGCCTCTGCTGCTGCAGCATGCACTGGTCGCAGGTTGGTGTCCCGCGCTGGATACCAGGATTATCGCATGCGCGTTGGTAAGCCTCACGGTCCAGATCGTCGAGCGCCTGGCAACCGCCGAGAGCCGTCAGAACGGCGGTGAATGCGACGGATCTGAGCAAACTTGCTGGCGCCAGGCCCCGGCTCACTTCCGCCGGCCTCGGTCCGAGCCCCCACCATCTCCCGGGGTCGAGCCTGGCTCCAACAGCCCCAGGGCGGCGTCGAGGAGGAGACCGAGCACCGACTGCCGCGAATTTTGCCCGTCTCCGCTTGCCTTCACAGTCATAGGCACATTTTCCTTGATTGGTCTGCCACCTGACCATCGGCGACCGCTTGCCATGGATGGAGAAGCAAAATGGCTCGAATCGAAGGAACGGACGGCGACGATCGCATCGTCGTCCCCATCAATGACGACGACCTGAATGTCGTTCACGCTTACACCGGTCACGACTACATCGAGGACAACAACTCCGGCCCGTACCTGCTCCTGACGTTGGAAGACGGCGGCGATACTGTCTATGGCAGCGCTGCGGGTGACGGCATCTTCCTGAATGACGCCACCGGAGTTGGCGGGAGCCGGTTCTACGGTCGCGACGGATGGGACGAATTTTTCTTCGATGGCCCTGATGTCGGAGACGGGGAACATCGTCGACGGTGGGGATGAGATCGACAGTTTTCACCTGACAGGCCGCGGCGCGTTCATCCATCTCGGCGAAGGGACAGCTCTGATCGGACCAACCGGCGAGACCATCTTCTACACTGCGACGGTCAGCAGCATCGAGAATTTATTTGGATCGATCGGTCACGACATCTTCGTCGGGACCGATGGCGAAAACGTGTTCTACAGTCATGATGGAGATGACCTGCTTTCAGGTCGCGGCGGCGCAGACAGCCTCATTGCCGACGACGGAAACGACACGATCGTCGGAGGGCGAGGCGCCGACAGCATCAGCACGGGCCGCGGAGAGGACATCATTCGGTTTGACCGTCTCGTCGAAAGCCGCCCCGATGCACCCGATGGGATCGGTGACTTCAGTTCCCGGGACACGATCGACCTCTCCCGCATCGATGCCGACCTCACGCACGCAGGGAGCCAGGCGTTCAGGCTTGTCGGAGAAGCCGATTTCAGCGGCCGGCCTGGCGAGCTGCGCTATGACATCAGGGGAGCCGACTTCATCGTCTCGGCTGACGCCGACGGTGATCGCTCTGCCGATCTTGCCTTTCGCCTTTGGGGCACCGAATACCTTTCGGAGACGGGGGCGTTGACGACGTCGGATTTCATCCTCTGAG